>VBME01000080.1 GCA_005878995.1 Methanobacteriota archaeon
ATGCTGTGCCCGAACCGGTACGCGCCCACGGAGAATTCGACGGGCATGAACGCCCGCTTCGAGAAGTGGAAGAACTTCAGGACGACCTGGAGGGTGTTGATCGTCTTCGCCTCGGGCCCCGCGGGCACCTTGAAGCTCACGGGCCGCAGGACGTTCTCGATCACATCGTTCCCGACGAGCCGCGAGAGGAAGTCGTGGACGACCGCCCATTGATAATGCCACCGGACGATCCGACGTCCCTCGTCGAACCGCTTCTCGGCGGGGAGCGTCGCGAGCGGCGGGGTGTCGACCACGCGGTTATGGTACTTGAGAAGTCCGAGCGCGAGCCCCGAGACGATCAGATTCTCGTCATTGCGGGCGTCCCCGAGGAGCGCGCGCCCTTTCCCGTTGCGGGGCAGGTCCTCTTCGCCCGCCTTGTTCTTCCCGATCAGGAGATGGACGCCGTCGTTTTCGTAGAGGAAGGGCTGGTCGTCGGGCCCGCGACCGTAGACCGAATCGAGGTCGAACCGGGGCGTGCGGAAGTCGACCAGGGCGTCCGGGTCGTTGTCCCGCTGCAGCTGTGACGTCGGGTCGAAGGTGAGGTCGTGGTCCACGAATTGGCCGACGTACGTGAAGCCCGCGGGGATGTCCGGGTTGTCGCCCGTCGTGTCGTCCTGGCCCGGCTGCGGCTCGGGCTCGACCATCTGCCGCGCGAGCGCGTCGAGCGCTTCGTTGCTCGGCAGGAACGGCGGCAGGTTGCGGAACATCCGACCGAAGCGGCCCTCGAAGAGGGGCGATCGGAGGACGGCCATGAGGCCGCGAGGCTCGGTGCCGTGGAACGGGTGGAGGGGCATGGGACCGCCTGAGGGCGACCCAACGTTTGCCATCGGACTTAACGGTTTCGTCCCGCCTGGTCGATCGTGATTGCCGGGAGGAAAATTTCGCGGGATCGACCTCGATGGATTGGCGCGGGCTGTTGGCTCAATGGCCTTCCAATCGGGCCTTCGCGATGAGCTTTCCGAGGCCGAGGAACGCGTCCTCCACGTTCTCGCCCGTCTTCGCGGACGTCAGGATGTAATTACACTCGAAGACGGACGCCATCGACGCGACCTCCGTCGGCCCACATTGCGCGTCCTCGGTCAGATCGGCCTTGTTCGCTGCGAGGACGAGAGGCACTTTGCCGGCGACACCTTGGACGGCCTCGACCCATGCCGGAAGCGCCGCGAGGGTGTCTCGCCGCGTGAGGTCGGCGACCAGGATCGCGCCTTGCGTCCCCTGGAAGAAGGCATCTCCCAGGAGCGCGCGGAACCCGACGTGGCCGATGATGTCCCAGATCGCCATCGTCATGTCGACCTTCGCGCGTCGCTCGGGGACCTCCACCCGCATCGCCTTCTTCTCGACTTTCGCGCCCAGCGTCCGCACGTAGTGATCGTCGAACTGGTCCGTCACGTACCGCCGGATCAGGGACGTCTTGCCGACTCCCTTCTCGCCGACGAGGCAAATCTTCGATTTGAGCACCAGGGCGTCCGCCATCGTTGTCCGCGCCGAGGGTCGGCCCTTCGTCCCGGGATGACTTAACGGTTCCTTGGTCATTCTCGGGATTGAATCCCAGCCTCCCGGCATCGTGGTTCCGCGAGCAGGGAGGTGCGCCCGTGTCTCGAAATCATTAAGGCGCGACGGCGGACTCGCGGAGGCCATGCATCTCGACGATCGACAATGGGCCGGGCTTTCCCTGTTCCTCGGGACCGTCGAGTTCGCGATGGGGCTGACGATCGCGGAGATCGTCTACCCGGATTACAGCGTCTCGGGGATGTACATCAGCGATCTGGGGGTCGGGACCGCGGCGGCGCCGATCTTCAACGGCTCGATCATCGTCCTCGGGCTGCTGCTCGTCCTCTGCGCGTGGTTCATCTTTCGGGGGTACCGCGATCGGTTCCTCGTGGTGGCCTTGGCCATCGCAGGAATCGGCGCTGCGGGCGTCGGCACTTTCACGGAAGGGTCACCCTTCGGGCTTCATAGCGCGTTCTCCCTCATCACATTCGTCTTCGCGGCGCTCGCGACGATCCTCGCGTTCCGAATCGTCCGGCCGCCGCTGGGATACCTGTCCATTGTGTTTGGCGTCGTGTCTTTCGCAGCCCTCGGACTGTACGTGAGCGGAAACTACCTCGGCCTCGGTCCGGGCGGGATGGAGCGGATGATCGTGTGGCCCGTGCTCGTCTGGGGGATCGGGTTCGGAGGCTACCTCCTGGGCGCGGCGGGTCCCCCCACGACCTCATCCGCGACGTCTTGATCAGGTCGAGAGGTCCGGCATCGAGATAATGAAGGAACGGGACATGACGACCCTTGATCTCGCGGCGATCGAAGCCGCGAGGGACCGTATCCGGAGCCTCGTCGTCCGGACCCCCCTCGTTCGTCTCGGCGTGGACGACGCGCCTGCGGAGATTTACCTGAAGCTCGAGAACCTGCAGCCGACGGGCTCGTTCAAAGTCCGCGGCGCCGGAAATTCGGTGGCCCTCTTGGGCGAGAAGGAACGAGCCCGCGGCGTGTTCACCTGCAGCGCCGGGAACATGGCTCAGGCGCTCGCATGGCACGCGCGGCGATTGGGGATCCCGTGTACGGTGATCGTCCCCGACACCGCGCCCGAGACCAAGCTGGCCGCGATCCGCCGGTTCGGGGCCAAGATCGTCCAGCGGCCGTGGGATGAGGTCTGGGAGATCGGGATCACCCGACGCTTCGCCCCCCTCGACGGATGGACGTTCGTTCATCCCTTCGCGGACATGACGATGATGGCCGGGAACGGCACGATCGGACTCGAGATCCTCGAGGACCTCCCAGACGCGGACGCCGTCGTGATCCCGTTCGGTGGAGGCGGGCTGACCGCCGGCATCGCGACCGCGATCAAGGCGAAGCGGCCGCGGACCCGGGTGTATGCGGTGGAACCGGAAACGGCGGCGCCCCTCGCCGCATCGTTCTCGAAGGGTGCGCCCGCGGAGGTCCGCCGCGTGCCGAGTTTCGTCGATGGCATCGGCACATCGACCGTGCTGCCGGAGATGTGGAGCCTTGTGCGTCCTCTGCTCGAAGGAGCCCTCGTCGTTTCGTTGCAAGACGTCGCAGCGGCGATCCGTTTCCTTGTCGAGCGCAATCGGGTCGTCGCGGAAGGCGCGGGTGGCGCGTCCGTCGCGGCGGCGCGGGCCGGAAAGGCGGGGAACGGACGGGTGGTCTGCGTCGTATCCGGAGGGAACATCGACACGGCGGTGCTGGGCAAGATCCTTCGCGGCGAAGTGCCGTGACGGTCCAGAGCGCCTTCGAATCATCCCAAAGGCCTGATCATGTCGCTCTCCATCCGAATCCAAGAGTTCCTCAGCGTCCGAAGGCGGGCCGCGGACCTCCGGATGCTGAAAGACCTCGTCGTTCCCTCTCGAGACGTCCGGCTCCTTGACGTGGGCGGCGGAGCCGGCGCAGCAACGGAACGATTCGCGGCGGGCTGTCGCGAGATCGTCGTGCTCGAGCCGGACCCGAGAAAGGTTGCGCTGGGACGGCGGCTGCGCCCCGCGATTCGATTCGACGAAGGCCGCGCCGAGACGATCCCGTTCCCGGATCACTCCTTTGACCGAGTCGTCGCGGTCACTGCTTTCCATCACCTGGAGGACCAAGATCGATCCCTCACGGAGATGCGGCGCGTGCTCCGGGATTCGGGCCGAATCGTCCTACTGGAACTTCCACCGGCACGCGCTCCGGGTCGTTTGGCCCGATGGATCGGTGGCTTTCGGCACGCGGGTCACATGTCGTTCTTGGAGCCCGAGGCCCTCAAAGCAAAGCTCGAAG
>VBME01000081.1 GCA_005878995.1 Methanobacteriota archaeon
TCCGCCGGCCAATACGATCCGCGACGAAGCTGATGACGAAGGTGTAGAGCCCGCTGCTGAGCACGGTCGCGGTCAGGACGATTCCGATTGCAACTTTGGTGAAACCGAGTTGGTCCAGGTAGACGCCGAAGATGACTCCGAGGAAGCCGTAGGGGACCGTTCGGACCGTCTTCTCAAGGAAGATGAGCCTCCCGTCTCGATCGACCCAGTCTCCGAAACCCGTAGATCCACCACGCTCCGCTGGTACTTTTCGAACGCTTCGCGCGCGGCGAGGACGTGAAAATATACATAGATGTCCTACCTGACTGGACATTCAAGTCTGGGAGGGCTTCCATGAAATGGGTAACTCGAGAGAAAGCGAAGGTGGACCGGATCGCGTGCCCGTGGCTCATCACGAAATTCGTTGACTCGAAGGCGGATTTCTTGTTTGTTCCCCGGGAGAAGGTCCTGGACGTCGCGAAGGAGCAGGGCGCGATCGCGTACGACAGCCCGGGCGCCGAGCTATTCCACTACAAGGAGGGCGGCGACGAGCGGTGCAGCTTCGATGCGATCATCAAGAAGTACAAGCTCACGGACCCGGCGCTCCTCGACATGGCCGAAATCGTGCGCACGGCAGATGCAGCCCCGCGAATGCGGCGTGCCGAGGGTGCGGGGCTCGAGGCGATGGCCCTCGGGTTCCGGACGAATGCGAAAGACGATTTCGAGAACATGCGACTCCAGTTCCCCGCGTACGACGCGCTCTACTCGTACTGCAAACTCAAGGTCGAGGGGAAAGCCAAGTTGGAGCACGCGACTTGATGAGCCTCCGGTTACTGGGCTCCATAGAGCTTCCCGCGCATGCAAAGGATGGCGGTTTCGATCACGCTGCGGTTCATCACGGATCTTCTCGGCTCTACGTCGCCCACACGTCTAACGATGATGTCGACGTCGTTGACTCCTCTTCCGATCGTTTCCTTGAGTCCATCCACGGACTGAAGGGCGTCGCGGGCGTACTCGTCTCGGACGAACGCGATCTCCTCTTCACGGCGAATCGGGGCGAGAACACGATTAGCATCTTCGTGGCGGGCAGAGAACAGCAAACGGCGAGGCTCTCCGTTGGCATTCGTCCTAACGGGCTCGCATTCGACCCCTCTCTTGGGCTATTGCTCGTGGCTAATGTCGGCGATTCCAATGTCCCGAACTCCTCGAGCGTATCACTGGTCGACGCGGGCCAGAAGACGGTGACCGGCACCCTGGTCCTTCCGGGGCGCCCTCGGTGGCCCGTTTACGACGAGGTCACGGGCGCATTCTACGTGAATATCGCGGATCCCCCACTTATCGTGGGGATTGACGCTAACCATCCCTCGGAAATTCGGGAGACCTTCGAGATTCCCTCCAAGGGACCCCATGGCCTTGATCTGGATCCCCGTGCGAGACAACTCTTCTGCGCCTGTGACGAGGGGAAGTTGGTGACGGTTCACTTGGATACCGGAGAGGTCCGTTTGATCGGGGACCTCAGTGGCCCACCCGACGTTGTCTTCTTCAATAGGGCGCTGCGGCGTCTCTATGTCGCCGTTGGATTCCCAGGAGTGGTTGACGTCTTTGACGCGGGGCGCATGCGAATCATCGAAGCCGTGCCGACGGAGAAAGGAGCCCACACGCTCGCCTTCGACTATCGGAAGAACAAGGTCTACGTCTTCCTACCTGCCACCCACCGGGCGGCGGTGTATCAAGATGACTGACATGTTGGAGTTGTGAGTGATGGATCAGCACGAGATGTTCACACAAGTCGTAGAAAACGTCGCGAAGATGTGCGCCGTCAGTGCAATGACCGCTCCGAAGAGCGGAGGGCAGC
This sequence comes from Methanobacteriota archaeon, assembly GCA_005878995.1. Next base: position 1,835 of record VBME01000081.1, read on the forward strand.
TATTCCTCAAGGGATCCAAACCTTTCATCGAGACCGCGATCGTCAAGGACAAAGAAACGCTTCATCGCCTCGCGGAATGGCTCCGAGCGCGAGGGACGACACTCAAGAACCCGATTTTCTTCCGCGACGCCGACACGGCTGAGAAGGTGGACCTAATCTTATTCATCGGGCTCGAGAAGTGGTATCCGCCGATGTATGACTGCGGCGCTTGTGGATACGGCACCTGCAACGAATTTCTGCGCGCGAGTCCCGCTCATCACACGGGGGAGTCGCAGGATTGGGAATTCCTCGGACCCATTTGCCAGATTCGATGCATCGACCTCGGGATCGCCGTAGGATCCGCAGCGAAACTCGCGAGCATGAACAACGTCGACACCCGTTGTCAGACGCGAGTCGCCGCCGCCGCGAGACACCTCGGAATCATTCACTCGGACCTAGCAGTCGCGCTTTCGATGAGTGTGTCCCACAAGAGCATTTTCTTCGACAAGAAAATTCCTCAAATCGAGTTCGAAGCTGTGCCGACATCGTGAGCAAACCCAGCGACGGCCGCTGCCTCTTTTTTCTACGACATCGAACCCAAAAGCTGTCGAAGGTTTGCGAGACCTTCCCTTAGATTTCGGGTCTCCCCACCCAAGCCGAGGCGGAAATGGTCCGGCGCCCCGAAGAAACGACCTTCCGCGATGACGGTCCCGTACTGCTTCAGCAATCGATTCGCGAGTTTCGCCACGTCCACCGTGCAATGGGGGAACAGCACGATCCCGCCTCGCGGGACATCCCCCTGCAGCGCGGGCATCTCGTTAATCGCTTCCGCGACAATCCGTCGGTTCGCATCGAGGATCCGCTTCGCCCGCCGAAGGAAAAAGTCCCATTGGCCCAGTGCCCACGTTGCAATCGTCTGCGAAAGAATCGATCCGCCGCCGGTCGTGTAGTCCTTCAAACCCGCGAATCGGTCGAGGAGATCGGGGGCTCCGACGATCCATCCAACGCGCAAGGTGCCGAGGCCGCAGACTTTCGTCACTGTGGAGAGTGCGATCATTCGGGGACCGAACTCCGCGGCACTGTCACAGTTTCGCGGGATCTCGACGACCTTCGCGCCAACGCCCCGGGGTACGTCGCGTAGGGGAGAATAGATCGGAACGTCCACGAGGACCCGTTCCCGCGGATGGACGAGACTCGCGTTGACCAGGAAGTTCGCCTCCGTCGCCCCGGTCGTCACGAGGACCCGTTTCGGACTCGTGCGGTGCCGTTTCGCAATCAGCCGCCGCAGCTCCGGCGTCCCATTGCGGAAGGTCCAGTTGAGGTCGAGGTCCTTCGGCAACTTTCGCCGGAAGCCATCGAGGTGGAACTCGCGGATGTTCGAGAAGGAGATGTTCAGCCGGGCGCCGTGGACCTTCTCATAATACAACAGGTGCTCGAACGGTGGGAAGTCCATTCGGCGGAGCGGATGGTCCGCCGACCTATGAACCTTAGGCCACTTCCATTCGATTAGAAAAATAAAAGTGGGCCACTCAGAGCGGCCCGCAGGTGTAGGTGGGGTGGTGGGGGATTCCGAGGCCGTCCGGTCGCTCGGCCCAGAACTTGAACGAGAGGCTCCCGCGGGTTTGCGGGTGGACCTCCACCAGGAAGCCGTCCTGGGCGCCGCCACCGAACGCAATGAACCGATCCGCGAACACGGTCGTGAGGGTCCAGTCCGCGAGGTTCGAACTCTCGTTGTTCTTCGAGGCCACCATGGCGTAGTAGTTGAGGACCTTCAGGAGGGCGGATCCCGAGTTCCGTACCCCGGCCGATGCGTTCCGACCCGGGTCCACGAGGGACACGTAGCCGGCCGGGTCTCGGTCCTGGATCTCGTGCAGGACCGGGGGCCAGTACTCCATGCTCCCGATCGCAACGTCGACGGCCGCGATAGTCGACCCCACCGCGAAGCTCACGCCTTTCGGAGCCAAGAGCGGGCCGTGCCAGCCGATGTAGTAGATCAGCCGCGTCCCGGAGACGACCTCCTCCGCGCCGCAGCCCGCGTACACAGTTAGCTCGCTCGGCGTCGTCGTGTTCGGATTCCGGACCTCCATCCGCAAGACCGCCGGCACGGGGCGGTTCGCGTTGTTCGCCATCGCCGCCGTGACCCGGAAGATGTCCCCGGGAGCGACGGAATCAGGTACGCCGTCCACGGTCAGCGTGACCGCGAAGCCGGTCACCTGCACGTCCTTCGACACGGTGTTGCTCAAGGTGGGCGTCAGGATGCCCACCGCACTCGCCGCCAACAAGACGACCACGAAGATCGTCGCCCGCGGCCCCAGTTTGATGCCGTTTCTTCCCATCGTTCGCACCTCGCCCGCCTCACCGAGGCGGGTTCGGATGGCCCACCTGGGCTCGCGGGGATAACCCGGCCGCGTGCATGCATCGTGCACGTAGGTGGTTCACGTTGGCGGTTCCGTCAGCCTTATGGTGGGCTGCGATGTCGGCCGAGCGTGCGAATCGTTGTCCTTGGAGCGAGGGGTTCTATCGGCGGGGCCGTCGTTCGTCGCGCCCGCCTCGCCGGCCACCAAGTCCGGGCCGTCGCTCGCCCATCGTCGGGGACCGGCGGGTTCCCGACCGGCACGGAGGTCGTCCAGCGGGATCTCCTCTCCAAGGAATCGGTCGTCGAGGCGGCCCGCGGCACCGACGTCGTCGTCCATGCCGCGAACGCTCCGTATCCGGAGTGGCCGCGTCTTGTCCCGCGGCTCGCGGAGAACGCCCTCGCGGCGGCGGAAGCCGCGGGCGCCATCCTCGCATTCCCCGGCAACGTGTACGTCTACGGCCTCCCGCAAACGCGGCCCGTCACGGAAGATCATCCGCAGGAGCCGCACACGCAAAAGGGGAACCTCCGGTTGGCCGTTGAGCAGAGGTTCCTGCAAGCCCACCGCGACGGGCGAATCCGGCTCGTCCTTCCGCGGTATCCGGACTTCTACGGTCCCGGGGTGATGAACGAACTCTTCCGGCCCATATTCGAGGGAGCGCTCGCGGGCGAACCGTGCCGATGGCCGCTCGATGCGGACGCTCCCCACGAGTTCATCCTTATCGACGACGCGGCGGAGGCGATGCTGAAGCTGATCAACACACCGGCCGCCCACGGACGCCCGGTTCATGTCCCGGGGCCGAATCCGACGACGGCGCGGAAGTTCATCCGCCTCGTCTACGCGGCCGCGGGGTCGCGCGAGCCGACGATCCGTGTCATCGGGCGCGGCGCCTTCTGGTTCGCCGGGTTGTTTAACCGCTTCGTCCGTTCCGCGTATGAGATGGCGTATCTGTTCGACCACCCGGTCTTGCTCGATGGATCCCTCTATCGGGAGCTGATGGGAAGCGCCTACCCCGCGACCCCGTACGAGGAAGGCATCCGCCGTACGATGGAGTGGTTCCGCTCCCATCGGGCAACGTCTTAATAGCGCCGCCTCGTTGGTCAATTGGTCGGGGTCTCGACTTGACCGATGTCGTTCTCGCGGGCGCCTGTCGCACTCCCGTTGGCAAATACGGTCGCGCCTTCCGCAATGTCGAGGCGGTCAAGCTGGGCAGCACGGTCGTCGCCGAGGCGGTGAACCGCGCAGGGCTCGTCCCTGCGGACATCGAGGAGGTCCTCATGGGCAACGTGATCTCCGCGGGCCTCGGCCAGAACCCCGCCCGCCAGGCGGCAATCTTCGGAGGCCTCCCCGACCGGGTCGGCGCCGTGACGATCAACAAGGTCTGCGGGTCCGGCCTGCAAGCCGTGATGTTCGCCTCGGACATGATCAAGGCGGAATCGGCCGAGGTCCTTCTCGCGGGCGGCATGGAGTCGATGAGCCGCGCCCCGTACCTCGTGAAAGAGGCCCGCTGGGGGATCGGGATCAACAACGTGCCGTTCATCGACGCGATGGTCTCCGACGGCCTCTGGGACGCGTACAACCAGTTCCACATGGGGATCACTGGCGAGATCGTTGCGGAGAAGTTCCACGTCACCCGGGAGGGCATGGACCGTTTCGCCCTCGAGAGCCAACGCCGCGCCGCATCGGCGACGCAGGAGGGGCGATTCAAGGAACAGATTGTCCCGGTCGAGGTCCCAGGCGCAGGCCGGGTGGAGGTCGACGAGGGAATTCGGACGGACACCTCCCTCGAAAAGCTCGCGAGGCTGCCGCCTGTCTTTCGAGAGGGCGGCCAGGTGACCGCGGGGAACGCCTCCCAGCTGAGCGACGGCGCGGCCGCCATGGTCGCGATGTCGGAGGAGGCTGCGGAGCGACACGGCGTGAAGCCGCTCGCCCGTGTGGTCGCGTACAATACGGTCGGCGTGAAGCCGGAATCGGTCATGGAAGCGCCGATCCCGGGCGTCCGAAAACTCCTGAAGAAGACAGGGTTCTCCGTCGACGACATCGACCTGTTCGAGCACAACGAGGCGTACGCCGCCGCAAGCCTCGTCGTGATGCGGGAGCTCGGAATTCCTCACGAGAAGTTCAACGTAAACGGAGGCGCGGTGGCCCTCGGCCATCCGATCGGATGCAGCGGCGCTCGGGTGCTCACGACCCTCATCTACGCGATGAAGGACCGCGGGGCAAAACGCGGCCTCGCGACGCTGTGCCTCGGCGGCGGCAACGCGGTCTCGATGATTATCGAACGACCGTGACCGACGAGACGCCTCGAGTGGACAACCCCTCACAGAAAATCGCGCCAGGGTCCTGCCAGTATCTTTCGTCGCTGGTGCGCGTAGCCCAGAAAAGCGGCGAAACCGAATACCCCGCTGGCAACAATCCCGACTGGCCAGGTGGCATAAAACCTCGGCGGGTCGCGCGACCAAATCAAAAGGTAGAACAAGAGAGTGGAACCGAGCCACGGGATCAAGAAGTAGGTGAAGAAGTCGCGCGGCCAGCTCCTTCTGGTAGGTTCCATCCGCGGTCGTCTATTTCTGTGGCCGCAGAAATAGATGCCGCCCAAATTGGTAATTCGCACTCCTGTCCCGCAAACTCTTTTAGGACCAGGTACTATGCCCCGTGATTTCCGACTCTCCGCGGGGCTTCATGCTTGTTACATAAGGTACGCACGGTAGCCACGAAGGACGAGGTCCTCGGGCTGATGGAACCCCTCGTCCGGGACTGGTTCGCGTCCAAGTTCAAGGGCCTGACCGAG
>VBME01000020.1 GCA_005878995.1 Methanobacteriota archaeon
CGCGGACCCTTTCAACGTCACGCGGTCCACGACCCCGCTCACGAACCGACGGCCGAGGCGCAGCCGGCCCGCGGACCCTTCCCCGAGGACGAGGACGTTCGGCTCCTCCCCGGACACGTAACCGACCTCGACGCCCTCCGCGTCGACGACCGTCATCCCGACGAGGGACCGACCCCGCCGCGCCGCCAAGCGAGCCACCTCCGCGGCCCGTCCCGCGGGACGACCGCCACGGGCCGTCCGAACGGCGGGCGGCTACTGAAGCTTTTCGACGAGGGGCCCGCGCCGCGTTCGAGCCACACCGTTATCATCGAGGATATCGAGGACGCTTCATTTATACCGGCTGACCCGACATTCGAACGGTCGTTCCCTCCCGAGGCGGAGGGCATCCTCTCGGTTGGAGCCACATGGCCCGCTGCCCGCTGTGCGAATCGGACGTGCCGGACGGGCGGCCGGGCTGCGATGCGTGCGGCCAACCGTTCAATCGGGCGATGACCGCCCGAGCCGCTCCGGACCTCGTGAAGCGGGCGATTGACGCGGCGCGCAAAGACCTCCTCGCATCGAGCCGGGATCCCGCGGACTCGACGTTCGCGCGGAGCCTCGTCGACCGGGCGGAGCAGACGGAGGCCGCCGGGGACTTCGGCCGCGCCCTCGACCTCGCGCGCGCTTCGCGGCATGCGCTCGAAATTGCGAAGCGGAAGACGCGCGTGGCAGAGGCCCTGCGTCACGCGGACGCCGTCCTCGAGCGGGCGAAGAAAGCCGGCATCGAGACGCTCGCGTTCGAGCGGAACATCGAAGGCGCCCGCGGGCTCGCGGCCCGAGGCCATCACGTGGCCGCGGAACGCCTGTTGCGGCGGGTCTCCATCCGGACGCTCGACCAGCGGCGGGAACGGGTCCTCCAAGGAATCCTCGACAAAGCCGCTTCTCGTGTGCGATACGCGAAAGAGCGTGGTGGAACCGTCGACGATGCGGAAGGCCATCTCCGAGAAGCCCGCCAAGCCATGGCGACGCGGGAGTACACGAAGATCCGGCCCCTCGCCGCGAAGGCGGTCGATCGCGCGGACAATCAGCGCAAGTACGCACGGGCCGAAACGATCGCGGACCGCGCCGCCGCGGACGTGGAGGCCGCTCGCCGGGACGGCGTCAACATCACGGAAGCCCGCAAGCATCTGACCCAAGCCCGCGACGCACTCCGACTTGGCGTCTACGCGGACATTCCGCTCCTCGCCCAGCGGGCCCGAAACAGCCTCCGCGAAGCCCGGCGGTTCGCGGCCGCGGATTTCGTCTTCCGGGAATCCGCCCGGGAGGCGGCGCGGGAACGCCGGAAAGGCGCCGACGTCGGCCGGGCGGACGCGATCCTCGCCGAAGCCGCCGAAGCACTCGCCGGGAAAGACTATGCCCGGGTCCGGGTCCTCGCGAAGGACGCGCACGACGCGGTCCGGGAGGCGTCGGTCCTCCGGAACGTCCGCGATGCGTTCGGGAGCCTCCAGGTCGACGCGGACGACTTGCGGAAGCTCGGCGCGGAGGCGGCCGACTTCGAGACGACGCTCGTCGAGCTCACGAAGTCGCTCGAGGGGAACGACCTGCCGTCGGCCCGACGGCTCGTGTCCCGAGCCCGACACGCCGCGGAGTCAGCGCGGGACGCCCACTTCCGGGCGGTCATGGAGCGGTCTCTCCAGATCATCCTGGCCAACGCAGCGCGGGGCCTTGACCCGGTCGTCGCCCGCCAGCTGCTGAAGGAGGTCGACGACGCCATTTCGCTCGGCAAGCCGGTCGACATGCAGTCGTTGATCGACAAGCGGATGGCCGAGGCGGACGCGGAGACGGAGGCCCGGCTGAACTCCCGGGTCACGCAAGCGCGGGACGACATCGTCGGTCTGCGACAGGCGGGGCAGAACGACACGACGGCGCTCGAGGGCAAGCTCGCCGACGCCGCGATCGCGATCCAAGAACGGCGCCTCATGCACGCGGACGTGCTCCTCGACGGCGTCGAGCACGATGTCTTCGCGACCCGCGAACTGCTCCGAAGCGCCGCGGCGGAGGTCCTCGGACAGGCGCGTGGGGAGGTCGCCCGGGCGAGGGCCGGGGGCATCGGTGTCGAGACCGCGAATCGGATGTTGAAAGACGCGGAGGCATCGTATTCGGAGGCCCGTTATGGCGACACGATCTACGCCGGAAAAGCGTGCATGTCCGAGGTCGAGGAACTCGCGCGGTCAACCGCGGACACGAAACGGAAGACGGACGCCGAGGAGGTCCAGGCGATGGCCGAGCGCGCGGATCTCATCCGGGGGCGGATGGAGGCCGTCCGCGCCGAGATCGGCAATCTCGTCGCGCAAAACGTCGACCTGGCCAAGGCCGTCGAGACGCTGAAGGCGGCGGAGCAAGCGATCGGCCGCGGGTCGCTCGACGAGGCGGAGCGGCTCGTCGCGAACGCGGAAGGGATGGTCCAAGGCGTGAAGGTCACGCTGAACGGACAAGCAAACGCAGAGCTCCGGCGGGCGCGCAAAGCAATCGAGCTCGCCGCTGCCGACCGGATCGAGGCACCTGAATTCGCGGCGCTTCTGGAACGGGCACAAGCCGCCCTCACGGGGGGCCGGCCCGCTGAGGTCCTTGCCGCGGTCGGCGAGATCGACCGCCTCCTCGCGGAAAAACGGCAGTCACGGTTCCAAGAGGACCAGCGGCGTGTGCTTGAGAAAGCCCGCAGCGCGGCGACGAAATTCATCACGGTCAAGAAACTCATCGAAGACCTGAGGCAAGCGGAGATCGACATCACCGGGGCGCAAGAAAGCCTCCGGGCGGCCGAGGGCGCCTTGAAGGAGAGGAACTTCGACGACGTCGACGTCATCCTGTCGGACTTGGACGCGACTGCCAAGGAGCTCATGGACGAGCTCGTCGCGGCCGCGAAAAACCTGATCGACCGCGCGGACCGCAAGATTCGGGACGGGCGGGACAAGAAGGTCCCGATGGAAGGCGCGATCGCGCTCCTCAACACCGCGGAGGCGAATTTTGCGCACGGGGAATACGCGGACGCGGTCGAACACGCGCGGGCGGCAGAGCAGAACGTCTCGGAAGCGCTGAAGACCGTCTCGGAGCGGGAGGCGGAAGCCCGCCGGAAGTCCCAGGAGGCCGCGCGGGCGATCGTCTCGGACCTCCGGAAGACGATGGGGGACCTCGCCCGAGCCGACATCTCGATCCTGGGGGCGGAGCAAGCGCTCGCGCGGGCGGAAGCCGCGGCCGACGCAGGCCGTTACGCGGACGTCCCGCGGGAACTCGCGGACACGAAGGAAATGGCGGCTCGGTTGACGGCGGGCCTGGAAGCGGCCGCGAAAGACCTCGTGGCGTATGTGGCGCGCGAGGTGGACGACGCGCGATCCTCCGGCCTGGACCCGGGTCGCGCGGACACGGTCCTCGCGAACGCGCGGGAGGCGATCAACGACCACCGGTTCGTCGAGGCGATCGAGTACAAGAAGGTCATCGAGGACATCCTCGACGAGACGCGACGGGTGAGGCAGACGCGGGCCGCCCGTGACGAATTGACCGAGCTGCGGGCGAAGGTTGAGGCTCACGCGAAGCTCGGCGCGGACGTCCGGATGGCCTCCGAGTTCCTCGCGCGGGCCGAGGCGATGATCGATGCGGGCGAACTCCAGGACGTGAGCGGGTACGCGAAGCGTGTCGACGAAGAGGTCGACCTCGCGCGAAAGGCTCACCTCAATTCCGTCGTCGATTCGTTCACCCGTCTCATCGAGGAGGGCGTTTCGCTCGGCCTTCACGAACAGGAGCTCGAGGAGTTCCGGGCGCATGCCGGGGACGCGGCCACCGCGGACGACCTCGAAGCCGTGTACCGGCTGAAGGGCGACCTCCAAGAGCGACTCCTGGACGCAAAGCGGAAGCAGATCGTGAAGCGGTCGATGACCGAAATCGAAAGCCTCGGGGACCTCGTCATGCAGTCCGAGCGGCAAGGCGTCCCCGGGGAATCCGCCCGACGGAATTTGGAACAGGCACGGAAGGCGATCGTGGCCGGCGATATCGATGGCTTCGAGCACGGCCTCGCGGATGCCCGCGCGTCCCTCGAGGACTCCCGCCGGACGAACTTCATCGAGAAATACGAGACGCGGGTCCACGGCATCTCCACGATGATTGCGAACGCGAAACGACTCGGGGCGGAAGTCGGGGACGCGGAGAAATCCCTGGGCGAAGCGGAAGCCGCGCTCCGCGCGAGCGACATGTCGATGGCGGACATCCTGATCAAACAGGCCGAAGTCTCGATCGGCATCCAGATCCAGAATTTCATCAAGAACCGATACCCGAACCTCGAACTCCGGCTCCCGGCTGCGGGCCTCCAGGCCGGCGAGTGGAACCAGTACGCCTTCGAAGTCGAGAACCGCGGGAAGCTCCCGGCGCGGAACGTCCAGATCGAGCTCTCGGGCGACGTCGAGGCGAAAGAGGTCGCGCCGATCACCGAGATTGGCGTCGGCGAGGTCGTCCCCGTCCGGGTCGGCGTCAGGCCGAAAGCCGCGGGCGCGGTCCCGGTCGCGATTGGGATCACGTACAAACGGCTCTTCGACGAGAACCGCTACGAGGTCCGCGACACGAAGGAGATCAAGGTCGAGCCCGAGGCGACGTACCTCGTAGAGGACATCTTCCTGATCCACTCCGACGGACGGCTCATCGCTCACCACAGCCGCAAGTTCCGGGAGGAGATCGACGAGGACATTTTCTCCGGCATGCTCACGGTCGTCCAGGACTTCGTGAAAGACTCATTCAGGTCGCGCACGCGAGTCGGCATGAAGCGGATCGATTTCGGGGACTCGAAAATCCTGATCGAGCGTTCCCCGCACACGTTCCTCGCCGCGGTGATCGTCGGGCAGGAGCCGAGACTGCTGCCCCTCTACATGCTCCAAGTCCTGAAGGAAGTCGAGGACCGCTACGGCACCGTCCTCGAGAAATGGACGGGCCTGCTCCACCAGCTCGAAGGGATTGACGAGTCAATCAAGAAGCTCCTGTTCGTCGCGAAGGACCCGGCCGCCGAGGTGGGCGCGTTTGCCGATAGCCCGGTCACGTTGACGGCGAAGGTGATCGACGCGCTCGGCGCGGCCCAGACGGCGGAGGCGAACGAACTCCTCGCGAAGGCGCAGTCGACGCTGGAGACGGACATCCAGCTCGCGTGGCAGTTCATCGAACAGGCGAGGTCGCAGGCGGACTCGATCCAGCATCAGCTGCGGGACCGCATGGGGGACATCCTCGCGGCGGCTCGCGACACGGTCGCCGAGATGAAGGGGATCGGCGTGGACACGAGCCAGGCCGAGCTTTTGCTGAGAGAGGCGGAGGAGGCGTTCCATGAAGCGAAGTACGAGCGCGTGCGGGAGATCCAGCAGGGCCTCCACGAATCGCTGGAGCGGCAGAAGGGCGAACTCGCCGCGAAGAAGGTCGAAATCGAGCTCGCCTCCCTGATCAACGACATCCAGATCGCGAAGAGCCAGAACCTCGATGTCCGGGAGGCCGAATCGTACCTCACCAAGATCGAGGGGGCGATTCAGAAGCGGAACCCTCGCCAGATGGACGAGTACCTCCGACGGGCGAAGGAATCGCTCGCGCGGCAGCGCCGACGGACGGTCCTCGACCGCGCCCGCGCGAACCTGGAAAAGCTCCGGGCCATGGTGGCCCAAGCGAAAGCGGTCCATGCGGATGTCGACGACGTCGAGACCCTCCTGCAAAAGGCGGAGGACGCGATGCGCTCCGACGACCTCAAGGGGATCGAGCCCTTGATTGACCGGGCGGAGGCCTCGATGAAGGCCCGCGTGGAACAGCTCCTGAAGGATCGCTACCCGCGGCTCTTCTTGGAGACGGCCCATGCGGGCTTGCAGACGAACCGTTGGAACCGCTTCGAGATGCAAATCACGAACAAAGGGAACTGGCCGGCGGAACGCGTCACCCCGATCGTCACGGGGCCCGTCGAGGTCCTGGGCCTCAGAGTGATCGACATGATCGAGCCGAATCAGAAGGTGTCCCTCGAGTTCGGACTGAAGCCGAAAGAGGCCGGCACCATGGACTTCGACTTCGAGGTCCAATACACCCGGCCGCTCGACGACGGGAAGCACCAGACGACGGACACCGCGGTGGTCCGCGTGGAAGCGGAAGGTGGGTATGTCGTCGACGACGCGCTCCTGTTCCATTCGACGGGCGCGCTCGTGTGCCGCGAGAGCCGCACCTATCTGCCGCCCGAGGAGAACTCCCGGGCCGCCAGCCTCGAGACGAAGGTGAAAGAATTCGTGAACAAAGCGTTCCCGCGAGGAGGAAGGAGCCTCCAGACGATCTCGCTCGGCGGGACGACGGTCCTCGCGGGCCGCGGGCCCCAGGCGTTCCTCGCGCTCACCCTGCGCGGGAAGGAGCCGACGATCCTCCCGCTGTACTTGTTCCAGGTCCTCAAGGAAATCCACGACTCGTACGGGCCGCGCCTCGAAGCCTGGACCGGCGATCCCGCGGAGCTGCCGGGCATCCGGGACGTCGTCCGGAAGATCCTCTTCGCGACGGATGTCGAAGGCGTGTCCCTCGGTCCGCTCGAAGATACCCCCGTGAGCAAGGTCCCGATGCTCATGGAACGTGGACTCCTCGCGGGCGAAGGGGGCAAAGACTTCATGGTCTGGGCGCGGTCGTCACTCGAAAGAGGCGGATACGAGCAGGGTGTCGCGGTCCTCAAGAACGTCGCGGACGCGACGATGGGGCCGACGGAGGAGATTGCCAAACAGATCCGGCAGACGATCATCGCGTCGAAGGAAGCCGGGACGCTCCAGATCTCGGATGAGCAGGTCAACGCGTACGTCGAATTCCTCCGGCTCGCACTGGAGGCGGCCTTCCAGGCGAAGCACCGCGCCGGGATCGAGCGGTACTGGCCCGTAGCGCGGATCGCGGTGAAGACGGTCGACCAGGTCGGCCACGACGCGTTGAGCGCGTTCCGCAAAGTGATTGTCGGGCAGAGTGGCGCCAAGGAACTGGACCTCGTCGCTCCGAACGAGGTATGGCGCGGGATGAAGATCGACGTGCAGGTCCACATGGAATCCGTGAGCGCCTCGTACAAGTTGTGGGCGAGAAAGATCGAAATTCTCTTACGCTCGCAAGATGCGTGGAAGATCAAGGCCGGCCTCGACAGGGGAGAGTACTCCGTCGGGATTGAAGGACAGAAGGTCCGCATCGACCCCTCGATGGTGTCCTTCGTCGAGTCCGTGCCGGACTACGTCGTCGAGGAACCGTTCGAGGGCGGCACGTTGTATCTGGACACGCGGATGTCAAAAGAGCTCCTCGCGGAAGGGTACGCGAAGGAGATTGTGAACCTCGTCCTCGAGGCTCGGAAGGACATGCGGCTCGCGGACGACCGCATCGTCGCGATCGAACTCGTCGCCGGGAAAGGCTTCCGGGCGATGGTGGCGCCGTGGAAGGATATGATCCTTCGCGACGCGAGCGCGTTGGACATGGAGTTCGTCACGGCGCCGTCGTCGGACGCATACGTTATCGAAGCGGGCCTCGGGCAAGAGACGTTCCTGCTCGGCGTCCGGCGCGCGGAGATGTAGACGTCGGAGAGCCTGTTCACCGGACTCGCGCCTGAATCGCAGTTCCGGACGGCAAAGGCTAACTGGAAGACCGAGCATCGCAACAGTCGATGGGGATCAACCTCTCCGACATCGTTGCTCCCGAGCCTCGGACCCTGGAAGATTTCTCAGGGAAAGTCCTGGCGATCGACGCATTCAACACCCTCTACCAGTTCCTGGCCATCATTCGCCAACCGGACGGCACGCCCCTCATGGACCGGCAAGGCCGCGTCACGTCCCACCTGAGCGGGCTCATTTACCGCGTATCGAACTTCGTCGCGGTCGGGATCAAGCCCGTCTTCGTCTTCGATGGCGAGCCCCCGCGGCTCAAAGCGCGCACCCTCGTGGCTCGCGGCGAAGTCAAGCGGCGTGCGGAACGGGAGTGGAGAGAGGCCGTGGAGATCGGCGACCTCGCGACGGCGCGGACCAAGGCGATGCAGACGTCGCGGCTCACGGACGAGATGGTCGACCAATCGAAGCGGCTCCTGGATCTGCTCGGGCTCCCCTGGGTCCAGGCGCCCGCGGAAGGGGAGGCGCAGGCGAGTGCGATGGCCCGCGCAGGACAAGCGCACGCCGCCGGCTCGCAAGACTATGACTCGCTCTTGTTCGGCTCACCGCGGCTCGTGAAGAACCTCGCAATCAGCGGCCGGCGGAAGTTGCCGCGGAAGGACGTCTACGTCGACGTGCAGCCGGAGGAAATCTCGCTCGACGCGACGTTGGCGAGCCTCGGTCTCACCCGAGAACAGCTCGTCGACATGGGCCTCCTGATCGGCACGGACTTCAATGAGGGCGTCAAAGGAATCGGGCCGAAGAAGGCGCTCGCGTTGATCAAGAAACATGGATCGCTCGAGCCCGCACTCGCGGAGCTCGGGGTCGACATCGAGTCGAGAGGTGAGGTGCGGGAGATCTTCCTGAAACCGAACGTCCTCGCCGACGTCGACATCAGCTTCCGTGATCCCGACGCGGACGGCGTCCGGCACATGCTGTGCGACGAACACGATTTCTCGCGCGACCGCATCGATGCCGCGTTGGAGAAGTTCGGGACCGCGCGGTCGGAGCAGAGACAGAGGTCCCTCGACTCCTGGTAGGCAATGCACGAGAACCGAGTCGAAAGGCTTTAACGGGGTCCCGGTTTCCGTGCGGCAATGGCGCTCGATTTCGTGGCGTCCGTGCTCGTCAGCACGGTCCTCACGGGGGCGCTCAGCGCCCTGGCGTACTGGCGGGAGGTGCTGACTTGGGACGGCAGCCTCGCGGCGTTCGTCGTCGGCATGGTCATCGGGATCTTCGGCGACGTGACGTGGCTCTTCCTGCTCCTGTTCTTCCTCCTCTCGAGCTTCCTCGCGACCCGCTACCGGTTCGCGCTCAAGGAGGCGCTGGGCGTCCAGGAGGGCGTGCGGGGGGAACGCCGGGCGACGAACGTCTTCGCGAACGGGATCGCCCCGATGGCCGTCGCCACGATCTCGCTCGTCACGCCCCCCGGATTTCCGAAGGTGATCAGCGGGATCGTCTTCCTCTCGGCTCTCTCGGTCGCCGGGGCGGACACCCTGGCCAGCGAGATCGGCGTGCTCTCGCGACGGACGGTCCTCATCACGAATTTTCAGCGCGTCCCGCCGGGGACCGACGGAGGCATCTCGCCCTTGGGCCAACTCTGCGCGATTGGGGCCGCTCTCTACACCTCGATCGTGGGGTGGTTCGTCCTGGCCTATCTCGCGCGGTCGTACGGATTCACGCCGACGCTCCCCGTGGCGCCGGCGTACGTGCTCATCCCCGCGACCATCGGATTCCTCGGTTGCCAAATCGACAGCGTGCTCGGCGCGACGCTCGAGCGGCGAGGCCTCGTGAACAAGAAGACCGTGAACCTCGTGTCGACGACGTCCGGCGCGATTTTGTCCTACCTGATCCTAGTGGCCGCGGGCCCACTACCGACGTAGGGCCTTCTTGACCAGGTCCACTCCTTCCGCCGCGAGCGCATCCGCACGTGCGGATGTTCGGCCTTCCGCGTACACCCGGAAAATCGCCTCGGTCCCCGAGGGACGGACGAGGACGGCTCCATCGGCCTCGAGGATCTTCACGCCGTCCGTCGTGTCGACCTTGCGGCCCTTCGCGAGCGCGACGATTGAGGTGAGCACCGCGTCCCGCTGATCGGCGGGCACCGGAACGTTCGCCTTCTTGATGTGGTACTCGGGGAGCTCCGCCTCCAGGGTGGAAAGCGTCTTGCGCGCGTGGGCCAGGAGCTCGAGCATCTTCGCCGCGGCCATCGCTCCGTCGCGGCAAAACTGGTGGTCCGGAAAAATCGCGCCTCCGTTCTCTTCGCCTCCGAAGGTGGCGCCCGTCTCGAACATGACTCCCGCGACAATCGGCGATCCGACGCGGGTCCGCACTACGGTCCCGCCTGCGGCCCGCACAACGTCCTCGAGGAGCGAGGAGGTGCTCACCGGCGTGACGACGGTGCCACCGCGTCCCTGGATTGCCGCCCGGGCCAGGAGGGCGAGGCTCTTGTCTCCGACCACGAACGAGCCTTTGTCGTCGACGAAGACCGCGCGGTCCGCATCTCCGTCGTGCGCGATTCCGAGATTCGCGTGCACATCCGACACGACGCGCATGAGGTCGCCGAGGTGCGCGGGAATCGGCTCCGGCATCCGGCCGGGGAAGGCACCGTCCGGTTGGCCGTTCAGGGAGATGACGCGACATCCGAGAGAGCGCAGCAGGTACGGCGTCGAGAGGCAGCCCGCGCCGTTTCCCGGATCCACGACGACCGTGAAAGCGGCCTTCCGGATCGCATCGACGTCGACCTTCCCGAGTATCGCCTCGAGGTACCGGGAGACCGCGGTGTCGTCCGATCGGATGGATCCGACCTCGGACCAGGGAGCCACGCGGAACCGTTCCTCGAAGAAAATCGACTCGATCGCCTCCTCATCCTCGCGGCGCATCTCCATCCCGCGGGCATCGATCGCCTTCAGGCCGTTGAACTCCCGTGGGTTGTGGGACGCCGTCACGACGACCGCGCCCTTCAGCGTGCCACCCGCCTTCGTGACGTAGTGCTCGGCGCACGGCGTCGGCACGATCCCGAGGTCGATGACCTCGCAGCCCGCGGACATCAGACCGGAGGCGGTCGCGCGAGCGAGCATCGGACCGCTCAGGCGCGTGTCGCGAGCCAGGGCCACCGGCCCACCGCCGAAGAACGTGCCGATCGACCGGCCGACCTTCACCGCGAGCTCCGCATTCATGTCCGGTCCGACAACCCCCCGGATCCCGTTCGTCCCGAACAGGCGGGTCATGCAGTCACCCGTTCGTCGACGATGGTCGCATGGGGAGACACCTGCACGGTGTCCCCGAGGATGCTGTCACGGACGTGCGCTCCCTCGCCGATCGCCGCCCCCGCCCCGATGATCGACGCGGTGACCTCCGCCTTGTCGTCCACGCTGACGCCCTCCAAGAGCGTCGCGTTCCGCAACGACGCGCGGCCGATCCGGCAGGCCTTCCCGAGGACGACGTGCGGTCCGACGCGGCCTTCGACGTAGGCACCCGCGGCCACGTACACGGGGGGCCGCAACGAGCCCGCGGTCACATCGGCATCGGGAGAGATTTTCGCTTGCCCGGCCTCGAGGAGGAGGCGTTGCGCATTGAGGTAGTTCGGCAACGTGCCCGCGTCGGACCAGAAGCCGTCGTACCGGTACGGGAAGAGTCCTTGTTCGATGAGACGCGGGAACACCTCTCGTTCCAGGGAGACGGTGTGGCCCGCCTCGATGAGGTCGAGCACCGGCGGCTCGAACACATACCGACCCGCGTTCACCAGGTTGCTCGGTGCCTCGCCTTTCGCCGGCTTCTCGACGAATCGCGTGATGCGGCCTTTCTCGACCGCGACGACACCGTATGCGGACGGATCGTCCACGGGCCAAAGGGCGATCGTGGCGACGCCTTGCGCTTTCTCGTGGGCCGCGACGAGCCGATCGAACTCGATCGTGTCGACGACGTCTCCGTTGTATACTGCGAACGGTCCGTGAAGCCACCGTTGCAGATTCTTGATCGCGCCGCCGGTCCCCATCGGCTCCGGTTCCTCGACGACGCGGACCGCGACGCCGAATTGGCGTTCGCGGAAGAAGTCACGCACCTGCTCGAACATGTAATTCACCGCGATGATGACTTCCTCGCAGGAGGGTGGCAGTGCATCCAAGACATGGGCGATCTGCGGCCGGTCGACGAGCGGGACGAGCGCTTTTGGGCGATGCAGGGTGAGCGGTCGGAGTCGGGTGCCGAGCCCGCCGGCGAGGATCACAAGCTGCATCCGCGCTCCGATGCGGGGCCGCGGTTATGTATTTTGTCCGCCCTCGGTCTCATTTGGGGACGATCGTGACGACGTTGTTCCCCCGGAGGACCACCGTCCCGACGCGGCGGACGTTGTCTTCCTTCGTCTCCTCCGTGTCTTCGAGGACCATGTTCATGTAGTCGTCGTAGCCGACGAGCTTGCCCTCGAGGATCCGGTTGTCTTTGAGGAGGAGCTGCACTCGCTTGTTGATGGATTTTTCTAGAACGTTAAGAGGCATCACCATGAAGGACGTTCCCCCCTTCCGATGGCGCGGTATCGTGTGAATGCACTTAAAACCTCTCTCGAACGGATGCGTCGTGCGCCGCGAACTCGGGGCCGCGAATGTATTTATCGCGTGCCACACATTCACGCGCGGTTCCGATGGAACGAAAGAAAGTCGGCGAGGTCTTCCACTTTTATGGGAAGATCGGCGTCTGTGCAATCCGGCTCACGGACGGCGCGCTCGCGGTCGGCGACACGGTGGCGATTCAAGGGCCCACATCGAATCTGGAGCAGCGGGTCGACTCGCTGCAAGTCGAGCACGCCGAGGTAACCCGCGGTGAGATAGGCCAAGAGGTCGGGATGAAAGTCCGAGAGCGCGTGCGCGAGAAAGACTTCGTGTACAAACTCGTCGAGCCGGCAGTCCCTGTCAAAGCCGCTCCGCCGAAAAAGCCGACGAAGAAAGCGGCGCCGCGCAAAGCACGACGCGCCAAGAAGGCGCCGACGAAACGAAAGCCCGTCAAAAAAGCCAGCCGCGCGCGGCGTAGTACAGCGCGCCGAGGCTCCCGAGGATCGCGACGGCGTTCAAGATAATGTCCAGGAACGCCTGAACCCCCGGACTTCGCAGGCCCGCGTCGACGAGCATGAACTTCAGTCGGTGCGTGCCGTGGAACAGCGATCCGCCGATGAGGACGAAGAAGAACACGCGGACGAGCGGGTCCTGCCAACGCAGGACGAACACGGAGTACGCGGCGGGGTCCGTCGGCCAAAGTCCGAACGGAGCCGCGAAGAACAGGAGGAACAGCGTGATCGGGAAGAGGAATGCGGTGATGAACCCGCCGAGCGAGAACAGCCCCCATAGCAACGGCTCGAGGAACACTTCGTGCTCACGGGCCTCCCCGTCCGCGTGAACGGTCTCGCGGCCCGGGTTCCACGCGAGCGACTCGCGGGTCTCGCTGATTTCCTCGGCCGTCTCAGATCCCTCCGAACACGAGATACACGACCGCACCGGACACGCCAATCCACAGGAGCACGTTGATCCCGAACACGAGCTTCCACGAGAGCGGCCTCTCCGTGAACTGGATTGGCTGCGCCTTCCCGATGAGCATGAACCAGGAGACGGCGTGCCACACGACCAGCGCGAAGAGCACGAGGTTCACGTACAGGAGGGGCGGCGTCCGCATCAACGTCAGGAACGCGGCGTACGCCGACTCGCCCGCCCGGAGGTCCCGGAGCATGATGAGGAAGATGAGCCCATAGATTGCGGACACGACGCCGCCGAACTCCCGCACTTGGAACGCCAGGTACCGCCGATTCCGGAGCCACCAGCCCGCGGGCCGTTTCCAAGGATATTCCCGGGCCGTCGGATCACCTCGAGACCGATTTCGGCATCAGCAGGCGTCGCATGTGCCGCATCGTCGCGAGGACCTTCAGCGTCTGAAGCGCCCCCGCGGGATCCACGTCCTTCGGGCAGACGACGGAGCACTCGCCCACGAACGTGCACTCCCACACGCCGGACTTCGTGTTCAGTCGCGCGAGGCGCTGGTTGGCCCCCTCGTCCCGCGTGTCCCGGATGTACCTCAAGGCCAGGGCCGACGCCGCGGGT
>VBME01000140.1 GCA_005878995.1 Methanobacteriota archaeon
CAGGCCGAACGACTCGCGAGCCGGCTTCAGGCGTCGGGCCACCGGACCCGCCGTGTACGACCGGTGTTCCTCCTGTTCGATCCGTGGAAGCTGGGGAGTTCTTCCCAACGCGGGCTGAGCCCCCGGCGCGCGCGGTTGCACGGCTTTGCAGGTGGGGGGAACGCCTACCGAAGCAAGACGGCACTCCGGGCCCTTGCGGGGTATCTCTACGCGATCCTTTGCTATGCGTACCTTCGCACCTTCCTCCGAAAGGAAGAGTACGTCGTGTGCGACCGATATTTCTACCAATACTTCTACGACATCTCGGGACCGTGGGCGGCGACGTTCGCCCGTTCGTTCCCCCGTCCCGATGTGGTGTATTGGCTCGACGCGCCGGCGAATCTCCTCCGGTCGCGAATCGAGAAGATTCCGAACGGGCATGAGCCCCGCGAATACCTCGATGCGGTCGTCAGGTACTATCGGGCCGTGGCTCCGGACCTGGGTTTTGTGCAGATCGACGCAAGCGCGGCGGCGGGGGCCGTCGAAGAGACCATCTGGAACAATCTCATGCGGAGGGCGGGACCATTCGAGACGTGAACACGCTGCCGTTCCAACTCGTCCTCTCAGCGGTCGAGCCGCTCGGCGAGAGCTCCTCGTTCCTTGAGGACGGGCTCGACAAACAGGTGCTCAACGACGCGATCCGCATCGCCTGGAAGAATGGCCTTTACTACGCGTTCCTCAAGAGGTACCTCGACTCCGGGCACCGGCTGCCTCCGCACGAACACTCACGATGGGAGGCGCAGTACCACGGGATCGTCGGCTTGCAGGCGAGCCTCGACGCCCTCGCCGACACCTCGCAGAGCGTCGGAATCGAATTCCTCGTCATCAAGAACATCCAGACGATCGAGCACGTGCCGAGGGATCTTGATATCTTCGTTCGAGACTCGGACCGCGGGGCGTTTCTCGAACGTCTCCGGGAGGAGGGATTCGAGTTCGTCTACAACGACGGTTCGGAAATCTCCCTCGCGCGGCCTGGCTCGATGCGCGTGGACGTGTACAGCCGGATCCACTATCTGGGGAGGGATTTCCTCGACGAAGCCTACCTGTTTCGATCCCGGGCGGCGATACGACTTCACCAACGGGAGGTCCCAGGGCTCGAGCCGGAAGCCGCCTTCCTCCTCAATTCCGCGCATGCGATGTTCGGTCACGGGGCAATCACCCTCCTGGATTTCCTCGATTTCCGGAGCCTGCAAGCACGGGCGACCACCCCGCATCGATTCCGTGGCCGGGCGGGGTCCTTCGACTGGGCGGGTGTCTACGATCTCTGGTCGCAGCGGCTAGCCGACCTTCAGGCCCGCGTCTTAGGCCAGCGAATCCCCGTCGCGTTCCCGCATCATCTTGAAAGCCGCTTCGTTCTGGACGCCATCTCGAGACTCGACGGTCATGTACTCGGCCGCCGAGAGCGGGCCGCGCTCCGGCTATCTCTCCTCTGGGACCGCCTCCTGTTCGCAGCGGAATCCTCGGGCGTGGAGGAGGCGCTTCGGAGTTCGGCCGTGGCCCGTTCTCTCGCGAATTCCGCGGGCCACCGGATCCGATTCATGCGGGGAGACCGCAAGAGCACGTTGCGCGCTCTGAAGCGCGTGCGGGAGGAGACCTGATGCGGATCCTCATGGTGACGTCCATGTTCCCGCCGTATGCGGGAGGCGGCGTGAGCTCCCACGTCCGCGACCTCTCCGCATCGCTCGCGAAGAAAGGCCACGACGTCTGGGTCCTCACGAGCCGGCGGGGACAGCCCACGGACGTCGAGGAACAACGGCACGTCCCGCCCGGGACGCACGTCATCTATTCCCGGAACTTCCGTTCGATGGCCATGACGATCGGGCGGCTCATCCGGGAGACGCCGTTCGACATCGTCCACTTCCACGCGTTCAATTCCTTGGCGCTGGCGCCCCTCTGCCGCGGCGAGACCCCGGCGCTCGTCTTCACCCTTCACTCGGACAGCGCGAACTATCTGTCGTCCGTGTACGGCTGGAGGCCGCATCACCCGGCTTACCACGTGCTTCTCCGGTACGAGCGAATCGCGGCCCGCCTGCCTGACATGACCATCGCGGTCTCGAAACGGATGGAGGAGTATGGGCGTTCAATCGGGATCCATTCAATCAAGAGGATTCCAAACGCCGTGGACGCGGACTACTGGGCGCCGCCGGATCATGCGCCGAATGGCCGACCGCCGACGATCCTCGTGCCCCGAATGCACGTTCCGAAGAACGGAATCGAGTATGCCGCGGAAGCGATGCGGAAGATCGTCAAGGCGACGCAAGGCGCGACGATGCTGATAACCGGAGACGGCCCGCTTCGGCCCGTCCTTGAGCAGAAAGCGAAGGAAGTAGGGCAAGGCCAGATCCGCTTCCTGGGCTTCGTGAGCCGGGAGCGAATGCGGGAGCTGTACCAGCAGGTCGATGTCGTCCTGATCCCGTCCGTCACGACCTCCGGAACCCAGGAGAACACGAGCATCGCGGCGCTCGAAGCGATGGCGAGTGGCAAACCGGTCATCGCGACGGACATCGGGGGGCTCCCGGAAGTCATTCGGGACGGCCAAGACGGCATCCTGATTCCTGAGCGGAACCCGGACGCCGTCGCCGAGGCAGCCATCCGCCTTCTCGCGCGTCCGGACTTGGCCCGGGCAATTGGACAGGAGGCGAGGGCCCAGGTGTTGCGTGAGTTCAACGTGTCGCAATGGGCGGACCGGGTCGTGGGGGTCTATGCAACAGCCATGGACATTCGCGGGCCCGGGTTTCATGAGACCCGGACCCCTTGAGGGGTCCGTATGTCGCAGCGATTCACCCGGACCCTCGCGGGAATCATGTGCGTCGTCGCGGGCGGGGGGACCGCGCTGCTCGCATTTCTCGGCATCTCCTCAACGATTCTTCTTGCCGCGGCGATCGCGGCGGGTTCCGGATTCTATTTGGTCGCGACGCGGAGCCGGGAGGCAACCGAACCGAAAGCGGATGCCGCTCCCCTGTCTGACGCGACGCGGAAGCGAGTTCTTCGAATCGCGATGGTCCTCTTCTTCCTGCTCACCGCCGGCAGCCTGCTCACGCTCCGGTCCGACCAGTACGGCAAACCGGCCTCTTACTTCGTTCTCGTGGCCGCCAGCGCGGGGATGATTGCCCTCCGCATCACGCTCCTTGAGACGACAAAAGAGGTGGCCCCGACCCTCGCGATGATTACGCTGGTCGCCCTGAATTTTTTTGGATCCAATCAGCTCGTCTTCCCACTGGGGATCGGCGGCGCGGATGCGAGCACGCACCTCCAGTTTCTCGTCAACCCGATTGTACAGACCGGGTTCTTGCCTCTGACGGACCCGTGCGGCCTCGTGTATGGGGCGTTCCCGGCGCATCACATCTTCGTCGCCATGACCGCGATCCTGACCGCCTCGGACCCGACGCGGACGTACTACAGCTTGGGGGCCCTGGTCATGACGACTCCCGTCCTGGTCGCCTTCCTCATCGGCCGGTCGCTCTTCGGGGCGCGCATCGGGCTCCTTGCGGCCCTCGTCCTCTCCGGTTCGAGCTACTTCATTTTCTGGGCCGCGCACGACGCACCCCTGAGCTTCGCGGTCCCGCTCGTCGGGTTCCTGCTCCTTTCGTTCTTGACGATGCTCCGGGGACCCAATGTTCGGATGATCTTTGTGGCGGGGTTGTTCGCGGTCGCGCTCGTGCTTACCCACCCGTACTCGACGATCATCTTCGGATTGCTCCTCTTCGGGCTGCTCCTCGGCCAGCTTGCGGTGAGGCACCACCCGACGCGGTGGCCTTGGGGCACTCGAATCGTGAGCGTTTCGTTCGCCTACACGCTTCTGATCTATTGGTCGAACTTCACCTGCCTGATGACGAAGTCGTTCCAGCTCACCCAGCAATACTGGAACCTCCTGGTGGGCGAGGCGCAGGTCCCGGCGGGAAGGGTCTACAACACGCTTCCGCTCAGCTTGATTTTCGTCAACACGGCGGGAGACTCCCTCCTCCAGTTCCTCGTGATCGTGGGGTTCTTCGCGGTGCTCGCACGCGGCCCGAGCCGGCGGATGATGATGATCCTGGCTCCGACGATCACGCTGTTCATCGTCTCCGTGGTCGGATTCATCGTCCCTCTCACCTACCTCTC
>VBME01000141.1 GCA_005878995.1 Methanobacteriota archaeon
TGTGGATCGACCGGGACATGAAGGCCGGTGTCCGCCTGGGTCCGTTCGAGCCGGCGGTCCCGATGCCCCCCGACGTCGTCAGGAAGTTCGACGGGTCCCCGTTCGTCAAGGTGTTCGACAACGGATATGCGCAGCTCTACTGGATCGCGTGGGGTTGCACGACCGCATGCTAGCGTCACGCTTTATGGTCGCGCGTCCCATCCCACCGGGTCCATGCGCGTCGCAGTCCTCCATGACCACCTGAGTTTCATCGGCGGGGGTGAGCGGGTCGCCCTGGCCCTCGCGGCCGCGTTCGATGCCGACCTCTTCGTCACGGACTTGGACCCCGGCCTGCCAACGCGTGCAGGATTGCGGAGTGTCCGGGCGACGGAGCTCGGGAAGGCGCCTCGCACCCCAATCCTGCGCCAAGAGCGACAAGCCGCCGCGTTCCGTCGCGCCGAGTTGCCGGGCTATGACGTCTACGTGTTCTCGGGAAACTGGGCCATCGAGGCCGCGCCCCGACATCGGCCGAATCTCTGGTATTGCCACACGCCCACGCGAGTCTTCTACGACTTGCGGGAAGACTTTCTCCGCGACCTCTCGCCGCCGAAACGCGTCGCTGCTCGGGCGTGGATCCGTCGTGCGCGGCCGCGGTACGAGGCCGACGTGGCAACGATCGGGCGAGTCGTCGCGAACAGCCGAAACGTCGCGGGCCGCGTCGCACGATACCTCCACCGATCGGCCGAAGTCGTCTACCCTCCGGTGGACACCGCGCGGTATCGCTTCGAAGAAGTCGGTGACTTCTGGCTGTCCGTGAACCGACTGTCACACGAGAAGCGGATCGAACTCCAAGTGGAGGCGCTTCGCCAGTCGCCTCGGGAACGGCTCGTCGTGGTCGGCGGACCTCAGATGGGGGTTGACGCGAAGAAGTTCCTCCGATCCTTGCGACCGCCGAAGAACGTGGAGTTCCTCGGAGAAGTGGAGGAGGGACGTCTCATCGACTTATATGCGAAGTGCCGCGGCCTCCTCGCGACATCGAGAGACGAGGACTTCGGCCTCGCGCCCGTGGAGGCGATGGCTGCGGGGAAGCCCGTGATCGCGGTCGACGAGGGGGGGTACCGGGAGAGCGTCGTCCCGGACCAGACCGGTTGGCTCGTCTCCGCCGCTCCGGAGTCGCTCGCACGTGCGATGGAGTCTGCGGTAGGCGCGGACCTGGAGGGGATGCGAGCCGCCTGCGAGGCGCAAGCACGCCGCTTCGATACGCGCGCGTTCATCGACGCGATGCAGGTGCAGGTGAGGCGAGCCGCCGAAGGGAAGTGAACTCGGCTCGGACGTCCCGGAGCCGCGAGAGGTTCAAGTGGCGTCGTCGTCTACCGCCGCAGGACGATGGGCTCCCGGACGCACGTCGTGATTTTGAACTGGAATGGCCGACGATACGTTCGAGATTGTTTGGATTCCATCTTCGCGCAGACCTATCGGGACGCGAAGATCCTGGTCGTCGACAACGGGAGCACAGACGGGTCCGCGGAATTCATTCGGGACGAGTTCCCGGAGGCCGTCCTGATCGCACTGCCCGCGAACCTCCACTTCGCTCGAGGGACGAACGCCGGGGTGGAGGTAGCCTTGCAGGATCCCGCGTGCGAGTTCGTGGTCACGTTGAACAACGACACGCGGTCGGATCCAGAGTTCCTCGCCGGCCTTGTGAAGGCAGCCGCAGAAGAACGGGTTGGGATGGTCGCCGCGAAGCTCTTGTTCATGGACCGGCCGACGATCCTGAACACGACCGGCATCTGCCCGACGCGGGACGGGAGCGGCGTGGACCGCGGGTGGAACCAGCGGGACGACGGACAATTCGATCGCGAGACGGACGTGTTCGCGCCGACGGCGGGTGCCGCCCTCTATCGCCGAACGCTCTTCGAGCGCGTGGGCCTTTTCGATCGGGATTTCGTCGCATACTACGAGGACCTGGACCTCGCCTGGCGGGCTCGTCTCGCGGGTTGGGAGACACGGTTTGCGCCGCGAGCGGTCGTGTACCACAAGTACTCCGCCTCCTCGAGCTACCAGTCGGCGTGGAAGACCTATCAGGGTGAACGCAACCGGATCTGGAATCTCGTCCAGAACTATCCGATGCAGTACGTCGCGGAAGGGATCCCCTGGAACGGCATGCGAGTGCTCGCGGCGCTGCGCCGACGAATCCTCCCGGGTCGGTATACGTCCCCTCCCACGACCGGTGCGGGGCGCGGTCCGTCCTTCGCGGAGTTCGCATCGGCCACCGTGCGCGCGCGCCTCGACGCCTATGCCGGCCTGCGGATGGCATTCCAGAAACGACGGATGCGGCGGGCGTATCGGCACGTCGACAACCGGACGATCGGACGGTGGCTCCGGCACTACGGCGTGCCGATCAAATCGATGCCCGTGAATTGACTCGTCCCGCCATCCGATCCGCTACGGCCGGGGCGGCACGGGAAAGCAGGCGGTGCAGTGGGGGTCGATGTCCCCCAGGCTCTTGTGGTACTCGCAGAAGCGAGCCGTGAGCATGAGTCCCGAACAGAATTCATTGACGCTCGCGATTTGGTCGGAGAGCGTCATCCCGTTCGCGAGCCGATCCGCGAGCTCGTTCACGAACGGCTTGATCTCCGGGAAGAGACGGAGCATCTCTTGGTCCACGCCGCGGCTCTGCGTGTTGTAGTGGCTCACGGCGGCTTGGGTGATCCCCATGGATCTCGCGACGTCGACCTGCTTCATCTTGTACGTCCGCAGAAGCTCGCGGGCCAAGCGTGCACGGATTGTGGGGAGGAGCTTGGCGACCACCAGTTCCTGAGGTTGAAGCATCCGTAGCGCCGGGCCTGTGGAGGCCGGAGTGAATACTGTATAACACGGTATTAGAATCTTGCTCAATCGTCGTTAACACGACCATAGAGCACTTTCGCACACGGAAGAAACGAGACCTCCCGAAGACCTCCCGACGGTTCGCGTCTCGTTTTTATCGAGCGAGATGGATGAATAGCGCGCTCATCGCCACAGGCCCGGCGTCACATCACGCAACAGCGTGGACTCGCCCAGTAGTCCAGGCCGAGCTGAACCAACGTGGGATCCGTCGAGGTGATGGCGTAGGCATCGCCGTCCAGGGTGCGCGTCATTGTCAGGACCTGCTGCGCGTCCACGATGATCAGCAGGCAGTTGCACACAATCGACCGGACCTCGGCGGCTTTTTCAAGATCTCTCTCGACTTGAATGTCTGGGATTGCGAGTTTCACTCGAACGCGCCGCCGACCGGCTTTCCCGAGATCGGCCTCGACCTTGCGGAAGAACGGCTCGTCGGAGGCGAGGACCACGATCTCCTTCCGAGCGGAGGCGATAAGCGACTGGGCGCGGGCGACAATATTGGGTATGCCTTTCACGATGTACGCGACGTCCGTTGCGGGAGACCGGGTCGCGGCGCGAAGGGGCTCCAGGAGGACACCGAGCCGAGTTGTCGCGGCCCTCCGTCGCTCGTAGTCGGCCTCGACGATCCGACGGAGGCGAATCTCCACCTCTTTCGGCGGCACGACGCGATAGGTCTTCGGCTTCCCGGCTTGAACCTCCACGAGACCTTTTTCCGCGAGTTCGTCGAGCGCGTAATAGATTTTCGAGTCCGGGATTCCAGTCTTCCGGACGAGATCGCCTGCGGTTGCTTCGCGTACCCGAATGAGGGCGCAAAACGCCTCCGCGGCGGAGCTGCTGAAGCCGACATCCCGCAGCGTCCCCCGGATTCGTTCCTCGGAAGGCCCGAGGGCGTCTTGGAGGAGGGCGTTCGCGCGCGCTTTGACTTCCGACATCTCTTAGCCAGAGGTAGGGAAGGTACTTGAGGTTGACTACTACTATCCGGTAGTAGATAATCATGGGCTTAGAAATAGAAGCAATCCACACGAAAATGCAAGAGCGGTACGCCCTCGCGGCAACCGGTGCCGGATGTTGCAACGGAAATGCTTGCTGCGCGTCCGACTACTCGGCCGACGAGCTGGCGCGAATTCCAGCGGCGTCGGTTCTCGGGCTCGGGAGTGGGAATCCGGTGCGGGCTGCGGACCTGCACCCAGGCGAAACGGTCGTGGATCTCGGATCGGGGGGCGGGATCGATGTGTTCCTCGCCGCGAGCGTCGTCGGAGCTCAAGGCCGGGCCATTGGAGTCGACATGACACCGGCGATGGTCGATCGCGCCCGTGACGCGGCCCGATCTCCGCGAGCCCCGAATACGTCGTTCGTCCTCGCGCCCATCGAACGGATTCCTCTCGCGGACAACATCGCGGACGTCGTCCTCAGCAACTGCGTGATCAACCTAAGCCCCGACAAGCCGGCCGTGTTTGCGGAAGCATTCCGCATCCTGAAGCCGGGAGGGCGTCTCGCGATCTCGGACATCGTGCAAGAACGAGATCTCGGAAAGATCGAGGATGATTGCGGATGTGTGGCGACGGCCATGGTCCGCGCGG
>VBME01000142.1 GCA_005878995.1 Methanobacteriota archaeon
GCGACGATCGGGAACTTTGTCGGGAAGCAGACCATCGAGGCGGCGAAACGCGCGGGGTTCGTGTCCGACGACGGAATCCTCTGGATCAACGGCGTGCCCCACGCGCAGTTCGTCCTGATGACGTAGTCGTGGGGGCGCGGGCGGTCGCGCGAGCGGGAGCCTCCGTCTTTCTCCAGCGCCGCCAGACCCGCTTGGCGTGTTTCTTCAACATGAGGGCGTACCGCCCCATGAGCGTGTAGCTCGCAACGCCGAAGAGGATGCCCAGTCCCGTTAACGACGTCGTCAGCGGGACCACTTCGGTCAGGGCCGTTCCCGTGGTCAGCACGGAGCGCGCGATTCGACTGACCAAGCCGAGGAGACTGACCCCGATTCCGAGCGACGTCAGGAAGCGTCCCCGACTCACGCGTCCCCAGGAAAAGTGGAGGCCGCCAAGGAGGACGAAGACGCCGCCGAAGTACGTGGTGAAGCCGAGGACGATGAGGCCGACGACCAGGAGGAGAAGGCCCACATTGCCCAGGGCGCCCGATCGAACGATGTAATTCTCGTACACGAACTGAATGTCCTGGTTCGCGAGCTCGCCCGCGAGGAGGAACGAAGCGGCAAGGACCGAGAGGACGACGGCGTCCCGGTGGCGGATCTGCCGCATCCGCCACCACGAGCGAGGCTTCGCCTTCGCCATCGACGGGAGCCGACGTGCCGCCGGATACTTATGGCCTTCCCTTGTGCTATCGGGCCCGAGGTCGGCCTGCCAGTTCTTAAGTAGCGCGGCGCCGTTCGAACGCGATCGAGATGTTCTGTGTCGAGTGCGGAGCCGAAGGGCCGACCTATCAGGGGCTGTGCGCTCGCTGCTTTCCGAAGAGGCACCCGGTCCTGAGGCCTCCCGATCTCCTCGATCTCGAACGTTGCACCTCCTGCGGTTCCTTTCGGGTGGGATCCGGCTGGTCCAAGGTCGACCGCGAACTCGCCCTGACGGCGCTGCTCCGGGAAGCCGTCCCGGTCCTTCCGCCGTGGGAACGCGTGAGCTTCACACAGGTCGCTCGGGAGGAGGATCCCAACAATCTCGCGCTAACGGTCAAAGCGCTCGGCCGGTTCGAGGACCTCCAGTCCGTCCAGGATTTCCGAGTGCGCGTGCGGATCAAACCGTCCCTCTGTGACCCGTGCCAAAAGCAGCGGAGCCGTTACTACGAAGGCGTGCTGCAAGTGCGCGGGGACGGCCGCGAACTCACGCCGGCCGAAGTGCGCGCCGTGCGGACGTTCGTCACCGCGCGGGTCGATCGGGCGGGAGACACCGACTCGTTTGTGTCGCGCATCGAGGAGGTCCACGGCGGCCTCGACTTCTACGTCAGTGCGAACGCCCTCGGCAAGGCGCTCGCCCGGGATCTCTCGGAATCGTTCGGGGGGACCGTGTCCTCATCTCCGAAGTTGTACGGACAGAAACAGGGTCGGGAGGTTTACCGGGTCACGTCCCTCGTTCGGCTGGGCCCGTTCCACGTCGGCGATGTCGTGCGACACAAGGGTGCCCTCGCAGAGGTCACATCCGTGCGGCCCTTCGTCGTGCTGCGAAACCTGGCGACGGGCGAGTCGCGACGATTCAAGCCGAAAGACGTCCGGAGCGCGAGTCGGGTGGAGGCGGATCGGTTCGAAGCGAAAATCGAGCGGCTCGACTCCGGCCAAGTCGTGGCGGTCCACCCGGAGTCCGGAGCCGCGAGACCCGTCCAGCCTGCTCCCGTCCGTGGGACGTCGCAGGCGGTCGTCGTCTGGACCCGGGAAGACGTATTCCTGTCTGGCCTCCCGGCGGCCTCGAAGGATTAAAGGGCGCCACGACTTTGTCCGACCGAATGAAGGTGGCCCTGGGCTGTCGGGCCCTGGACGACCTCCTGGGCGGGGGAGTCGAGGAGGGGTGCATCACCCTCCTTCACGGGGAGGCCGGGAGCGGGAAGACGAACTTCTGCCTGCAACTCGCGCGCAATGTCGTGCGCGCGGGCCGCAAGGCGATTTACATCGACACGGAGGGCGTGTCCCTCGAACGACTCCGGCAAATCTGCGGGGACGACTTCGACCTCGTCGCCAAGAACATCCTGTTCTCGGAGCCGTACAGTTTCGAGGAGCAGGAGAAACTGATCGAGAAGGCGGTGAAGCTCGCGGACGCCAATCCGGAGGTCGGTCTCATCGTGATCGACAGCATTACGATGCACTACCGGCTCACGATGCGGGACGAGGCGCGGCGGGACGAACGGTACGGCCTCACGCGTCAGATCGCGAAGCTCCTGAGGGTTTCGAGGCAGCGCGGCATCCCCGTGGTGGTCACGTCGCAGGTCTACACGGACCTCGACACGGGCGCGTACATGCCCCTCGGAGGCCACATGCTCAGCCACAACGCGAAGACGATCGTCCGGTTCGAACGGACGGGCATGAGCACGCGCTCCGCGGTCCTCGTGAAGCATCGCCACCGGGAAGAAGGGGGGCGAGCCTCGTTTCGGATCACGGCCCGCGGGCTCGAAGACTAGCGAACCCGGTTCCGCTGCGCGTCGAGCAGGGCTTCGAGGAGCTCCCGAGCATCCGGATCTTTTCTGGGCAACCGGTCGAGGGCCCGTCTCGCCTCGAGGAGATTCGCGGCGATCCGCTTCTCCATCTCCGGCAGTGCGCGGGATCGGAGGAGTTCCCGGACCCTCCGAACGTCCGTCTTCGTCGACCGAGGACCCCGGCCGTACGCCCGTAGGAACGCGGCCCGGTCGCGCGAAGGGAGGGTTTGCAAGGCGACGACGTACAGTCGGGTCCGTTTCCCCTGTCGGATGTCTCCTTCCGCGGAGCCGCCGATCTCGGAGGGAACGATCCCGGCGCCGAGCAGGTCGTCACGGTCCTGGAACGCGATCGCGAAGTGTCGCCCATATGCCTCGAGCGCGGTGCGGTCCTCCGGGGTCGCACGGGCGGCGATCGCCGCCGTCGCCGCCGCACCGAGGTACAGGCGGGCCGTCTTCGCCTCGCTCATTCGGACGTATTCCGCCTCCGGGATTTGGGTCGCCCGCTCGAAATCGATGTCGAGCCCCTGGCCGTCGCTCACGACGAGGTCCACGTCGGTTAGCTCCGATAGGAGCTCGAGTCGGACCGTGGGATCTAGGTCCGACCCCTCGATCGCCCGTTCCGCGAGAGACCGGATTCGGAGGGCGTCAAGGATCGCCTGGGACGCCCCGTAGCGGTGGCGCCGGGTCCGGAAGACGACCGCGGGGCGATTCGCATCCGCTCCGCGGTACAGCTTCGCGTCGGCCGACCACGCGCTCGGCAACGTGCGCCGCCGGACGTCCTCGTCCATGATGTCGTCCAGGAACAGCGTATACAGGTGGTACCACTCGAGCCATGTCGCGGCCCGTTCCAAGCCGCGAGGTGGCCGCTCGCCGGTCAGGAGCCGGAATCCCGCGAGTGCGAGGGCGTATCGGTACCGCTTTCCTTCCGTAAACAGTCGCGCGTTCAGGCGCATCGTCTTCGAGGAAGGGAACGCTCCAACCGGATGCTCCGCCGCGAATTCCTCCCAGACCGAGAGGATCGCCGCGTTCGATGCGTCGCGGTACGGTTTCAGGAGCGGTTCGACTCGCGGCTCCGCGCCCTGCGATTCGACCGTCGCCATGCGCTCACGTCTCTCCGGCCTCGAGCCAACTCGCGGTCGGAGGGCTGACGATGACCGGACGATCCTGGAGCTCCTCGATCGATCGAGATCCGGTCAAGAACATCGCGGCCTTGAGTTCCTCGACGACGGCGCGGAGTTCCGCCGCCACCGCGTCCGCGGAGACCTTCGCGGCTTCGAGCATCGGCTTCGCCATACCTGCCATCGTGGCGCCGAGGGCGATTCCTCGGGCGACATCGAGTCCGCTCCGCACGCCGCCCGTGGCGACGAGCGGCAGGCCGACATCGGCCAACAGAATCGAGGCGGGGGTCGGGATCCCCCAGTTCCAGAACGTTGCGCCGAGGCGCTCTTTCAGGGTCGCGGCCTCTTTCCTCGCGCGGTAGTGCTCGACCGCGGAGAACGAGGTTCCCCCGAGCCCGCCCACGTCGATCGCCTTCGCGCCGGCCGCTTTGAGTTTCTGGGCGACGTCGCGCGAAATCCCAGCGCCCGTCTCCTTCGCCATGACCGGGAACCGCGACGCGAGCGCTTTGATCGCCGCGAGGCATCCTTTCGCCCGCCGGTCTCCCTCGGGCTGGACGACCTCTTGGAGGAAATTCAGGTGGACGATCAGCGCGTCCGCATCGATCATGTCGACCGCCTTCTTCGCGTCCGCCACGCCGTACGCTCGCTTGCCGGCCTGCGGCACGAGCTGGGGCGCCCCAAGATTCGCAAAGACGAGCGGGACATCGTAGTCCTTCACGACCGCATACGTCGGCGCGAGGTCCGGTTTCTCCAGAGCCGCGCGCTGCGAGCCGACGCCCATCGCGACGCCGACCTCCGCGGCGCCCTTCGCGAGGTTCGCGTTGATCTCCTTCCCCATCCCGAAGCCGCCCGTCATGGAGGAGATGATCAGGGGCGCTCCGAGCCGCTTGCCAAAGAACTTCACGCTGACATCGATGTCGTCCAGGTCGATCTCCGGGAGGGCCGTGTGGACGAGCCGGACATCGTTCCAGTAGTTGTACTCCGCGGAAACGTTCTCCTGGAGGATGATGTTCACATGCTCCGCCTTGCGTTGTTCCGTCTTCGAAGGCTCGGCCATTTCAGGGACCTCGGGCGACTCGGGTGCCGGCGACCCGACGGCCCCGCAGGGCATCCCGGACGCGGTTCTTTACATTACCGTTGACGATCAAGCACTCTCCGACGTGCTCCGCAATCTCGAACATCCGGCGGACCTTCCCCTCGATGCTCCCCGTGACATCCGTCCGAGTGGCGGTCGAGAATTCGATCCCCTCGAGGTCCTTCGGTCGCACGACTTCGAGTAGGCTGGCGTCGCGTCGCCGTTTCGGATCCGCGGTGAAGAGGCCGTCGACATCGGTCGCGAAGACCGCGCGCTCCGGTCGAAACGCCCTCGCGAGCTCGAGCATCATCACGTCCCCGGAGCAAACGGCGACGCCACGGCGGAGGTCTCGCACGACATCCCCGAACGTCACCGGCGTAAAGCCCATCGAAGAGAATTCCAGGAACGGCGTGAGATCGGCCGTTACGACCATCCCGTCGTTCAGGCTCAGGACCGCCGAGGGCGGGATTGGGATCGCGGCAATCCCGGCCTCGATGAACGCGTTCACGACGATGCCATCGAGCTCCTTGACGTCCTGCTGGACGCGCGTCGCCGCGACCCGTTTCGAGGCGGACACGCCGCCTTCGTTCAGCTTGTGCCGGCGGGCGAGGATGTGTCCATAGGAGCCGGCGCCGTGGACGACCAGCAGAGGTTGTCGGATCGTCGCGAGCTCGGCGGCGAGACGCCGAATCGTGGCCCGACGCGGCGTTCTTAGGCGCGCCTTGTCCGTTAAGACGCTGCCGCCCAGCTTCACGAGGAGGGTCGTGACGCGGGCGACGCGTCGCGCCGCTCTTAATCCTTTCCCGATAAGCAGCGACGAGCCTTTATCGCAGGGAGATTGGATTCCGCACGGATGGCACTAGGTGGCAGCCGAACCTTGCTGATCGCGGTCCTCGCCTCAAGTGGCACGGCTCTTGTGGTCCTCGGAATGATCCTATACACTTTCGGGCTGTTCCCCGAAATCAAGCAGGACGGAGACTTTGTCCTCATCAGTCAGAGCCTCTGGACTCTTCCGTCCCTAGTGATCGGCCTAGTCCTGCTTGGCGGCGCCACGCTCTTCGCGATTCGGCGACCACGGAAAACCAGATTGGGTTCTTGACACAGGTCCCGATTCTCCCGGGCGGACTCCCTGAATCGAGTCGAGAGGGTTAAATAGCGCCCGCCCTTTCGAGCGCCTCCCGAGACGATGACGCGTAAGCCCGGCAGCATGTATCGCGAAATCCGCGGCCAAGCGTATGCCCGCAAGGAGTACATGGGCGGCGTCCCGGGAATCCGGATTAGCCAGTTCGACATCGGTGACCTGCGGACGGCGTTCCCCGTCAAAATCCACCTCGTCGCGCGGGAGCAATGCCAGATCCGACACATCGCGCTCGAGTCGGCGCGGATCTCCGCGAATCGCTACATCGCGAAAAAGGCGGGCAACGCGTACCACCTGAAGCTCCGACTGTATCCGCACAACGTGCTCCGCGAGAACAAGATTGCGACGGGGGCGGGCGCGGACCGGATTTCGGAAGGCATGCGCGCCGCGTTTGGGGCGCCGGTGGGCACGGCCGCGCGAGTGAAACCCGGCACGAAGGTGTTCA
>VBME01000181.1 GCA_005878995.1 Methanobacteriota archaeon
GACTACGTCATCAGGACGAACTGCGCGTGGGGCACGCCGTTGATCCAGAGGATTCCGTCGTCGGACACGAACCCCGCGCGTTTCGCCGCCTCGATGGTCTGCTTCCCGACAAAGTTCCCGATCGTCGCGAGCTGGAGATTGGAGGCGAAAACATCCTCCGAGACGATGTCCCCCTCGTAGAACTTGCCCACCTCGATCTTGAACTTCCCTTCGCGGAACGTCTTGCCGATCAGGTCCGCATCCGCCGCCGCGACGAGGGTCTCTTTCCCTTGGTGATATACCTTCATTCGGATGGGCATCGGCCGGGTCGCGGTTACAACCGTTCGACGAGCTTATATTTGTTTTTCGCGGGGCTGTAAATCTCGCCTTCCTGGGCCCACCGCTTGAGCCACGCGTCGACCTTCGCAGGCGGGATGCCTCGTTCCTGAGCGAGTCGCACGATGTCCTCGTAGTCCGCGACGCCCTCGGGGCCGGCGAGCTCGCTGATGATGTCGCGGATCGAGATGATCTGCTCGCGTTGTGATTGGCTGATCCCCGTCTGGATGATGTCGATGTCGAAGCGGCCTTCTTCCCCTGCGACCTTGCCCATCCAGTACTCGACAATGCGCACGGCCCGCTCCGCGTCGTCCGCGGTGACGGCCTCGCTTAAACGGAGACGCGCGCCCGCTTCGGAGAGGCGGATGATGGCCTCAAGCTGACGTGGCGTGATGGGGACGCTGGAGCCTGCGGCTTCTCCAGTCCTCCGAATGTCGAGGTATTTCTTCTCGATAATTCCCATCGCATCCTCCGTCATCACCGGGTAGATGCGCTTCGCGTAGGCCACGAACTTTCGTAGGAACTCCGGACTGAAGTAGGGCGTGTAGGGCTCCTCGAGGCCCTGCGTCTCTTCAGTGGCCGCACCCGTTTCTCGGCGACGTGCGATTTCGCCGACCCGATGTCCTTTGAGGATGTGCTCGGCGAGCTCGCGGTCCCGTTCGGCCTGAGGGCGATCGATCATGGAGAAGATGATGTCGAATCTCGACAACAGTGCGGGCGGCAAATCGATTTGTTCGGAGATGTACTTGTGTTCGTCGAACCGCCCGAACTTCGGATTTGCCGCGGCAAGCACCGCGCACCGTGATTGCAGGACCGCGGTGATGCCAGCCTTCGCCACGCTGATTCGCTGCTGCTCCATCGCTTCATGAATCGCCGAACGGTCTTGCGGATTCATCTTCTCGATTTCGTCGATGCAATTGTGGACGACCGCACCGTCACAAAGGAAGTCATCGTGACCCGGAACCCGGAGATCGTAGACGTATCCGTCATGGTGTTCGACGCGCACCTCAGCGATTCGATCCAGCGCGTAGTCGGCACCCGTCAGGGATTGAAGGCGGAGGTAGTCGCGAGCGGAAATGTACGGTCGGATGGCTTCCGTGAGCCGACTCACGGCGCGCTTGAACGGTCTCCGGTTGCCGTTCGAGAGGTCGTGCAGGGTGCTCCAGAGGCCTTTCTCCAGCAGTCTCCAAGGACGCGGTCGAGCGTTCCGCAGGATTTCCATCGTGGGCCTTGAGGGCATTTCTTCGTGGTCTGCGGAAATCAGCCTCCGGGCCGCCGGGATGGGCTTCCACTTCGCGCAATACGGCGAAATCGCCTCCAGAAGCCTCTTCGCGTCCCGACGCGAGGTTATTTGGACATATAGGACGCCTATCGCCTCTCGAATGCGTGCGAACACGTCGAAGCGTCGAAGCGCATACAGGAGGCGTTGGTTCGCGCGTAGACTGGGCGAGAACATGATGCTGAGATCGACCGAGTCGTAGCTTCCGGCGTGAGGCCTTGAGTTCTTGATGGAAACGCATCCATCCGCGTCGACGAGACCGGCAACGAACCCACGGACGGATGTGTCGTCCAGTCTGAGGAGATTCGCAAGATCGTCTTGGGTGAGCCAACCGTACAGGAAGGCCAACACGTTGGACCCGCGGTGCATGTGGACGCAAGAGCTCCGGGTGGGTTCGTCGCGAATCATCGAGGTCATTTCCCGAACATGCATCCCCCATGGCCGCGAGGAGACCGTGTCGGTCATTTCCAAGATTCGACGGATGTATTGCGAGTGAACCAGCGACTGAAAGATGCTGATGCTTGAGCGGCGATCGCTCGATGAGACGTGCCCGTCTCCGCAAATGAAACCCAGCAGGTACGCAAGTTCCGGAGTAATTCTGCTCACGCGCAAGCGCTCTGTCGATCGGGAACGGCCAAAGGCGAACGGACGCTCCTTCCAAGTTTCATACAACCCTAAGTCTCCGAGAAGGCGCCTAAAGGCGGAGACTTGAATTGCACTCCTGCCGGAGAATGCATCGCGGCTCAAGCCGTATGCGCGGTTGGCCTCCGCAAGCGTGGCGAACTTTTCGTGAAGCTTCGCCCGCAATTCCTCCTTCTCGTCGCGGGTTGGCTGGACGATCCAATCGTCCGGCACGATGTCAAGGATGTAAACCGACGTTCGGTGCGGTGGCAATCTCTGAACCGCAACGAGGCGAGCATTCGGCCGTAGGTCCTGGATTGATTTCCATTCGAAAGTCTCTCCATCGAGCACTATGTGATCGGGTGTCAGCCGAAGCTCGAAACCAGACGAAAGTTTCACCCGAGCAATTGAACCTCGATATCTGCGCCGGATAACGGATGCGATCACGCTCTGAGATACGCAAGCCCTGGTTGGGTCGAAGCTGACAGTATTCGCCGCGACGGGTGCGACCTCGATTTCCCGTCCTCCCGCGATAGCTCGGACCGCTTGTGTTTCGTCAAAAAGACCCGAGACGTTTCGGGGCACGCCGTCGATCAGTACTTCGGCCTGCGGATGCAGGCACGCCAGTCCGAGATCAGCGAGGACGAGAGCACCCGCCTCGAGCGTCCAACGTCCTTCTCCGAATTCATCGCGAACGGCACTAGCGGTGAGGCCGGCCGCGGTTGAAGACTTGCCCGTTGCATAAATCCCCCGCGGGGACAGCCGACTCATATACGAGAGTAACTCGCTCTTTCCGACTCCAGGGTCTCCGACCATGAGCACATGAATGTCCCCTCGAATTCGCCGTCCGTCCGGCATCGTCTTAGGGACGCCGCTGAACAGCTGGAGGGCGAGCGCTTCCTTTTCGACGTGCATGCCGTACATCGAAGGAGCGATCGAAGCCGTGATCATCCGGAAAATGTCGGGACTCGAGCCCGCCTCGCGGATGAGTCGTGCGTCCTCCTCGGTCACCTCGATCTCTTCGAACTCGACCTGCTCCTTCTCGACGGAGTTGACGTCCATGAAGATGTCGAATAGCGTCGACTTCGATCCCGGGCGTCCCTTCTGAACGCTCCGCAGAATCCCGCTCATCACGATCCGCTCCCCTGGGGTGATACGGCCGGTGAGATCATCCTCGACGTACAACGTCAGGCGCTGCGGCTCCTGCCCGCCGCGCAGGCCTTCCGGCGACTCTTGGATCTCGAGCTTCTGCGTGTCGAGATAGAGGGAGGTCTCCGTGAGGAGCTTGAACTTCGTCGCACTCGCGGATCGCTTGCAGCCGCCCTGTTCCTCGTAGCACTCGAGCGGTTCGCGGAAGTTCTGTCCATCTTGGGGTTCCTTGATGATCGTGCTGCACCGGAGGCACTGGAAGAGCGCATCCGTAACCCGCGGACGGACTTCCGTGGACTTGCGGACGAGTCCCTCGACGGCGATATACTGTCCGAGGTGCTTCGCGCGAAGGTCGCGGATTGGAATCCGGCGGTCCCGCGGCAGCGCGCGCACTCGGAGATGG
The DNA here is from genome assembly GCA_005878995.1 of Methanobacteriota archaeon. The sequence continues at coordinate 3,768 of VBME01000181.1, forward strand.
ATGAGAGCCGCCTCCTCTCCTGGCGGGACGAGTCTCCGGATCGCCTCCTCCCCGGCATTCAGGACATTCAGTGGGTGCCTCAGAAGGTAGATTGCCATGTCTGTGTCGAATCGGTTCAGCTCGTCGAAGGCGACCGCGAGGCTCCGTTCCTCCGGGTACCGGTCGGCCACCGCGATGATTTTAGAGAGATACCCCATCTCCTCGAAGAATTCCTCCCACTTCGCGATCAACTCATCCTGTGGGAACTCAACGAGCACATCTCTCCCCCGGCTCGGAGGCGGCGCAGCATCGGGAATGGTCATATGGTTTTGAGTCCTCCTTCCACTGGGGCGGGTTGCACGCCTGAGTTTAGCTCGCATCGTTTCCACTGGAACGCCCGTGTGTCGTCGTCGGTCAGGCGCACTGCGAATAACCGCAATCGCGGCACTCTACGCAGCCGTTGATGTGCAACAGC
>VBME01000182.1 GCA_005878995.1 Methanobacteriota archaeon
GCCGGCGCCGCGTCGTAGTCTCGCGGGATGTACCCGGCCGACCGCCCCCTTCTGGTCGTGACGGACGCAGGGGCGCGGCTGGTGCGCCGCGGGCTCGTGGCGCCGGGCGAAGCCGTCCGCTGGCGCGGCGCGCGCGTGGCGGTGTTCCGCCGCGGCCCGGTGGTGTGCGAGCTGCCGGCGGCGCGCGTTGACGCTCCCTCTCGCGCTCCCTACTTTCCCCGCGACTCACAGCCCGCGAGGGCGGATTCTGTATCGTATCCCGGAGCTCGTCGGTTTGCGCCGCGCATGACGCTCGCGCTCTACAACACGCTGACCCGCCGCGTCGAGCCGTTCCAGCCGCTGGCGCCCCCCCGGGTCACGCTCTACACCTGCGGCCCCACCGTCTGGAACTACGCGCACCTCGGGAACTTCCGCACGTTTCTGTTCGAGGACCTGCTGCGCCGCTACCTCGAAGCGTCGGGCTACGAGGTGTTCCACATCATGAACCTGACCGACGTGGACGACCGTACGATCAAGGCGGCCCGGGCGGCCGGCACCACGCTGCGCCAGCACACGGAGCCGTTCGTGCGCGCCTTCTTCGAGGACCGCGACTACCTGCGCCTCCGGCCGGCGCACGCCCACCCGCGCGCCACCGAGTCGGTGCCGGCCATGATCGTCCTCGTCCGCCGCCTGCTCGACAGAGGGGTCGCCTACCAGGGGGACGACGGGTCGCTGTACTTTGCGATCGACCGCTTCCCGAGCTACGGCCGGCTCTCCGGACTCGACCGGCGCGAGATCAAGGTGGGCGCGCGCGTGGCGAGCGACGAGTACGCCAAGGACGACCCACGCGACTTCGCGCTCTGGAAGAAGGCCGGCCCCGACGACGACGCCGTCGGCGCGGCGTGGGACGCGCCGTTCGGCCGGGGCCGCCCCGGGTGGCACCTCGAGTGCTCCGCCATGTCGCTGCACGAGATCGGGACGCGGTTCGGCGTGGAGACGCTCGACATCCACGCGGGCGGCGTGGACCTGATCTTCCCGCACCACGAGGACGAGATCGCGCAGTCGGAGGCGGCGACGGGGCGGCCGTTCGCGCGCTGGTGGCTGCACGGGGAGTTCCTCAACGTGCGCGGCACCAAGATGTCGAAGCGGTTCGGCAACTTCCTTGCCGCGCGCGACCTGCGTGAGCAAGGCGTGGATGCGGCGGCGGTCCGGCTCCTCTTCTGGCAGACGCACTACCGCAAGCCGCTCGACTTCACCGACGAGGCGCTCGCCGCCGCGGGCGAGGGCGTGAGGCGGTTGGGGGAGTTCCACGCGCGCCTGGCGGCGGAGGCCGGGACAAGGGGCCGGGGGGAAGGGCGGCTCGCGGCGCTGGCCGCCGAGTTCGAGGCCGCGTTCCGTGCAGCGCTCGACGACGATCTCAACGCCCCCCAAGCCTGCGCGGCGCTCTTCCAGCTGGCGCATGCGGGCAACCGGGCGCTCGATGCCGGGGCCGGCGGAGCCGTGGCGGCGGTCGCGGCGCTCGACCGGGCGATGGCGGTGCTCGACGTGCTGCCCACGCCGCGGACCCCGGAGCCCGACTTCGCGCGCTGGATCGAGGCCCAGGTCGCGGCCCGGGAACGGGCCCGTAAGTCCAAGGATTTCAAGGAGGCGGACCGGATTCGCGCGGCGCTCCTGGCTCGGGGCGTGGAGCTCGAGGACACGCCGACCGGGACCAAGTGGCGGGTCGCCTAAGTTCTTCACGGCACGTCCCTTGCGTGAGTCGCCGCGCCCGTTTAAGCTACCAGTCTGGGAAAATCAGCAAAAATCAGCGTCGGCCAGCTGACGTAGCTCAACTGGTAGAGCAGCGGTTTTGTAAACCGCAGGTTAAGGGTTCGAGTCCCTTCGTCAGCTCACGTTGCCGAAGAGAGGCGTGCGCCCCGACCGTGACCGGAGGATTAACACACCCCGCGCTCCAAGAAACGCGGGGTGCGTTGTCAGTAGGGGCGACGAGACGGGTGCGACTGGGAGAGTCGCTGGGGGGGAACGGAACCGAGGCGCTTCGTGGTGGGGTGCCCGAGTGGCCAAAGGGAGCAGACTGTAAATCTGCCGCGCTTACGCGCTACGAAGGTTCGAATCCTTCCCCCACCACTCGGCACGCGGGCGTAGCTCAGTTGGTAGAGCATCAGCCTTCCAAGCTGAGGGTCGCGGGTTCGAGCCCCGTCGCCCGCTCTGTCGCTCGCGTAGCTCAGTCGGTAGAGCGCGTCCTTGGTAAGGACGAGGTCACCGGTTCAATCCCGGTCGCGAGCTTGGAGAGACATCAGACGTCAGAGTTCAGACGTCAGGTGGCTCGGTGGGCTGGCAACGCTGATGTCTGACGTCTGACGTCTGACATCTCAACGAGGATTCCATGGCCAAAGCGAAATTCGAGCGCACCAAGCCGCACGTGAACGTGGGCACGATTGGGCACGTGGACCACGGGAAGACGACGTTGACGTCGGCGATGACGAAGGTGGCCGAGAAGAAGGGGCTGGCGAAGTACGTCTCCTACGACGAGGTGGCGAAGGCGAGCGCGGCCCAGGGGCGGCGCGACGCGACCAAGATCCTGACGATCGCCACGGCGCACGTGGAGTACGCGACCGAGAAGCGGCACTATGCACACGTGGACTGCCCGGGACACGCGGACTACGTGAAGAACATGATCACGGGCGCCGCCCAAATGGACGGGGCGATCCTCGTGGTGAGCGCGGTGGACGGGCCGATGCCGCAGACGCGGGAGCACATCCTCCTGGCGCGGCAGGTGAACGTGCCCGCGATCGTGGTGTTCCTGAACAAGTGTGATCTGGTGGACGACCCCGAGTTGCTCGATCTCGTGGAGCTGGAGGTGCGGGAGCTGTTGTCGAAGTACGAGTTCCCGGGGGACGACATCCCCATGATCCGGGGGTCGGCGCTGAAGGCGCTGCAGGGCGATGCCGAGCAGGAGAAGAAGATCTGGGAGCTGATGGACGCGCTGGACAAGAGCATCCCGGTGCCGAAGCGGGAGGTGGACAAGCCGTTCCTGATGCCGGTGGAGGACGTGTTCTCGATCACGGGCCGGGGGACGGTGGCGACGGGGCGGATCGACCGGGGGAAGGTGAAGGTGGGGGAGGAAGTGGAGATGGTGGGGTTCGGGACGGACAAGAAGACGGTGGTGACGGGGGTGGAGATGTTCCGCAAGCTCTTGGACGAGGGACAGGCGGGGGACAACGTGGGGCTGCTCTTGCGGGGGGTGGAGAAGGACGAGGTGGAGCGGGGGATGGTGTTGGCGAAGCCGAAGTCGATCACGCCGCACACGCAGTTTGAGAGCGAGGTGTACGTGCTGACGAAGGAGGAGGGGGGGCGGCACACGCCCTTCTTCAAGGGGTACCGGCCGCAGTTTTACTTCCGGACGACGGACGTGACGGGGACGGTGGAGCTGCCGGCGGGGGTGGAGATGGTGATGCCCGGGGACAACACGAAGATGACGATCGAGCTGATCACGCCGATCGCGATGGAGGAGCAGCTGCGCTTCGCGATCCGCGAGGGCGGCCGCACGGTGGGCGCGGGCGTCGTCACCAAGATCCTGAAGTAACACGATGCCCCGGGAAAACATCATCATGGAATGCACGGTGTGCAAAAGCCGGAACTACTTCACCACCAAGAACCGGCGCAAGCACTCCGAGCGGGTGGAATGGAGGAAGTACTGCCCGCGGTGCAACAAGCACCAGGCGCACAAGGAATCCAAGTAGTGGCGACGGAAGCGCTGGCCAGCACGGGGCGGAGCTGGCTCGGCCGGGTGGTGGACTTCCTGCGGGAAGTCCAGGGAGAGATCCGCAAGGTCACCTGGCCGACGTGGGAGGAGCTCAAGAAGGCGACGACGGTCATCGTGATCTTCGTCGCGCTGCTCGGCCTGCTCATCGGCTGGATGGACTGGTTGCTGCAGCAGATCTTCGTCGTCGCCGTGGCGAAGTTCTTTTGATGTCCGAGCATCGCTGGTACGCGATTCAGACGACGGCGGGGCACGAGAACAAGGTGCGGTCGCTCGTCGCCCGGCGGATCAAGGACGATTCCCGCGCCGACGAGGAGAAGCCGATCCGCCAGGCCCTCGTCCCGACGCAGGAAGTCGTCGAGATCAA
>VBME01000183.1 GCA_005878995.1 Methanobacteriota archaeon
GATACCGCGCGGTGTCCACCGGAGGGTAGACGACTTCGGCCGATCGGTGGAGGTATCGTGCGACGCGGCCCGCGACGTTTCGGCTGTTCGCGACGACTCGCCCGATCGTTGCCACGTCGGCCTCGTACCGCGGCCGCGCACGACGGATCCAAGCCCGGGCAGCGACGCGTTTCGGCGGCGAGAGGTCGCGGAGAAAGTCTTCCCGCAAGTCGTAGAAGACTCGCGTGGGCGTGTGGCAATACCAGAGATTCGGCCGATGTCGGGGCGCGGCCTCGATGGCCCAGTTTCCCGAGAACACGTAGACGTCATAGCCCGGCAACTCGGCACGACGGAACGCGGCGGCTTGTCGCTCTTGGCGCAGGATTGGCGTGCGAGGCGCCTTCCCGAGCTCCGTCGCCCGGACACTCCGCAATCCTGCACGCGTTGGCAGGCCGGGGTCCAAGTCCGTGACGAAGAGGTCGGCATCGAACGCACCCGCAAGGGCCAGGGCGACCCGCTCACCGCCGCCGATGAAACTCAGGTGGTCATGGAGGACTGCGACGCGCATGGACCCGGTGGGATGGGACGCGCGACCATAAAGCGTGACGCTAGCATGCGGTCGTGCAACTCCACGCGATCCAGTAGAGCTGCGCATATCCGTTGTCGAACACCTTGACGAACGGGGACCCGTCGAACTTCCTGACGACGTCGGGAGGCATCGGGACCGCCGGCTCGAACGGACCCAGGCGGACACCGGCCTTCATGTCCCGGTCGATCCACACGTACGTGGCGTTCTTCACCCCGGACGGCGAGTCGATGGACCCCAAGCCATTCAGTGGGTCCCCGGGGATGTTCACCAAGAACGGCGCTCGCGTGCGATCCCACGTCGCGTTAATCCCGCCGTACCCGAAGACCGTGGACGAGCCGTGATGATCCGTCGCGACGAGTCCGCTCGCGTAATCGCGGGCCCAATAGGCGGGGTCGAGCGCTTGGGGGACGGTGCCTTCGTGCCAGCCCGCGAACGCCGATGGGGGCGGGATGCTCGTGATGGCGGTCCCCACCAGCAGGAGACCGCATGCCGCAAGGGCGGCGGACCGGCTCCGGCCGCGAAGCCCCGCGAGATCAAGGAGCCGAAAGAATCCGACGCCCGCGAAGATCGCGAGCGGCACCAACACGTACTCCATGTGGCGGTACGGGATGAGGACCTGCGGTGCGACGACGATTCCCAATGCCGCCGAGAGCAGGAGGGCGATTAGCCACGCGGTCACGTCGGCACCGTCGCGGCAGAAGTCGAGGAACTTTCGGCCCGACGCCGAGAACGGCAGGAGCGCCACGAGGGGCACGAAAAACAGGAGCGTGGTGGGGGACTCCTGAAACGTGGTTCCGGGGACAGCGACCACCACCGTCACGAGGCCGAGCACGGAAATCGCCGCGAGTCCTACGACGTATCCGGCGGCAGGCCGTCCCAGGTTCGGATATCGCGGCCGGTATCGCCACGGAATCCGTCGCCGGGCGAAGATGATTCCGGCAAGAATCGCGACCCCGATTGGGAACGCGAGGATCAGCGCCCACCAGGGCTGGATGTTCACGGAGGGGAGGATGGTGTCTCGGAAGGGAGTCGCGTATCCGAACCAAAAAGCGAAGGTGCCCACCGCGAGGACGAACGCAAAGGCGATCTCGCGCCGCGTCCCCGCGCCTCCTTGCCAAGGTCGGGCGAGTCCGCGCACGACGATCGCACCGACGACCATTACGATCAGGAAGTAGAGGGACAGATGGTGCGTTACGACTAGGCTCCCGGACACCAGGAGAAGCGGGATGATGGCGCGTCGGTCCGAACGAAGCCGTACGAAGAGGAGAAGGCAGGTCACGGCGAGGAGATCGCCGAGGGTCGCCGGCGCCGCGTGAGAGGTCGTGTAGACGTGCGGATTGGCACCGGCGAGAAGGGCCGCGGCGAAGAGCGCAAAACGGTCCTCCGTGACGATTCGAGCGGCGAGGAGGAACATCGGCCCCACCGCCAGCGCACCCAAGATTGGAACGAGGAGGTTCAGGACCGTCGAAACATCGACTCCACCGAGATCGGCGAGGCCCGCCTGGACGAAGAACATCCCGGGAAAGTACGGATACGTGATGCCCCACCCGTAATACGGGGTCGAGACGTGCCCGGTGCGCACGAGCGTCCGGAGGATCGAGAAGTACTCGCCCGTGTCCGAGCCCCAGTACACAAAGGACGAAAGCGGAGAGAGCCGGACCGAGATCGAGCCGAGCGCGATCGCGGCCAGCCCGAGGGCGGTGGACTTCCGCATCCGCTCGCGAACCGAGCCCCGCTACTAAAGGGTATCCGCACCCTTTGTTTCGGCTCGAAAAACTGTCGACGCAAACTATTTCTCCGGGGCGCTTCTCTCTACAATGATGGCCCGCCGGTGCCCCGAGTGCTACGCCGAGTTACCGGATGACGTCGTGTGGGTGTGCCCGGTCTGCCGGTACACGCTCCGCACGCCCGTCGCGGCGAAGGCCGGCCTCGCGTTCATGATCGTCGGCCTTTTCCTGCTCGGCGCGTACGTCTATGGCCCCGACCGGCTCCCGCTACGGTCGGGAGTGTTGCCCACGGACCTCGCGAACCTGACGATTGCGAACTTTGTTCTCATGGTCCTCGGCGCCTTTGGGCTCGGCATCCTCCTCGTCGCAGCGGCTGCCCTCAAGATCCGAAGCGAACAGGCCCGGCTCGCGGCCGCTTAGAAGAAATCGTCGAGCTTCAGGTCCTGCGTCTTGTCGTTCGTGAACAACGACGTGATCGCGTCCTCGATCAGGTCGATCCGTTGCCGCAAGTAGTTCGACACGTTGAATTGCTGACTGATCCGCTTCGAGATTTCCAGGTACTTCTTCACGGAACTCTCGTGGACGGTCAGTGTGAGGTTGCCCCCGCAGGCGAGACATTTACCCCGGAGGGGGATTCGTCGGTACTTCTCGCCGCACTTCGTGCAGCGGACCTGCTGACTCGAGAACGCCTTCAGGTTCCCAATCAGGTCCGGCAGGAAGTGGTGGACGACAATCCGGGCTACAACGTCGTTCGGGTCCACGGCCCGGATGCGGAGCGCGAGTTCGAGTTGCTTGTCGATCTTCTCCGCCATCGATCCCTCGCCGTACGCGGAGGCGAGGGGGCCTTGCGCGACGTCCGAGGTCTCGTGGGTGTACGAGAACCCCTCGTATTGGAGGACGCTCCCGATCCGTTTGCTGACCGTGTCGATCAGGGGCTCGATCTCCTTCGGGTGGGCGAACCGTTCGGCCGCGTCGTAGAGCGCCAACGGGTACGCGGTCAACAGGTCGATGTTGTGCGCCTCCTTGTCGATTTCGTTTGGATCGATGCGTGTCGTGAGGACGAGGGGCGCGTCCATCAGCCCGCCCCGTTTGTCCGGCAGGAACGCGCGGGAGAAGTTGATGAGGGAGTCGAGGAGCAGGATCACGGAGTCTTCGTCTCCGTCGCAGTTCCGTCGGCGGGCGGCGATCAGGTAAGGATGCGCGAAGCACGCGTTCGCGTCTGTAAATCCGACGATTCGCGCGAGGACCCCGCAGCTCGTGTGGGGCGCGAGCGTGAGGACGAGGTGGCCGAGGAGGTCCTCCGGTGCCTTCGCGTCGTAGAAACCCTCGAGGCCGTAGAGGCGCTCCAAGAGGTCGTCCAAAAACGCCGCGACCTGAACCAGGTATTTGCCGCCGGACCTCGCGACCACGATGTCTTGGGGACGGAGTTCGAGGATCTGGTCGGCCCGCTCCAGCGGCTGTCCGGTCCGATCCTTCATGTAGCCGAGCCGACGCGCTGCCTCGACGGAGATGCCCGCCTCCTTTGGCGTGAAGTGTGTCAGAGGGAGGTTCGTCATGTCGAACCGCGTGGTGCCGTCTTTGAAGACGTAGATGTCGTGCTTTGCCCGCAAGATGCCTTTCTCGAGCGGCTCCGGCGTCTTCGTCTTCGAGATCATCCCTTGAACCGCTTTGATTTCCGGCGGTTTTGGCTCGCCGACTCGATCGAGCGCCGTCCGCAGGACCTCCGCGAGGGGAATGTGCTGGCGCGCCGGACCGTTCCGCGGGAGTGTGTGACCGCCGCACGAGCATTTCGGGAGGAACCAGCGTTTCCCGCACGCACTGCAGATGCGTAGCC
>VBME01000184.1 GCA_005878995.1 Methanobacteriota archaeon
TACAGGGTGCGCCACCGGGCGATGGTCGGCAGCCGGAACACGGTCGCCGCGTCCTTGAGCTGCTCGGGAATCGCGGCCACCGCGGAGATCACGTTGAACAGGACGTACCACTGGCCGGCGAGGACCATCAGCGCGACCGCGCCCAGGCCGAGCCCGACCCCGATGCGCTCGAACAGTAGGACTACGATCGGGAAGAGCATCGGCGCGGGGAACGACGCGACGACCTGGATGACGGGCTGTAGCGCCCGCGCCAGCCGCGGCGAGCGGCCGATCACGACTCCGGCCGGCAGGGCCCAGGCCGTGCAGAGAAACACCGCCCCCATCACCCGGAAGAACGTGAGCGCGGCGGAGGACGCGAGCTGGCGCCACTCCGCTACGCCCAGCTGCCCCAGCAGCCGCCCGATCTGCCACAGGCCCGCGGTCGCCCCGGCCGCGACCGCGGCGACGAGCAGCGCTCTCCCCAGCTTGCGCGCAACGGGGTGCTCGAATGCGACGCGCGGCCCCCGCAGGATCACCGGCGTGGCGGCCCGGAGCGGGCGCTCCAACGGACGCGTCGCCCACCGCGCGGTGCGATAGGCGCGCCGCCGAAAGACGGCCATCCGCCGCGGCAGCCGCGCCCGCCGCAGAAAGTCGAGCACCCACGACGACGCCGTGCTCTCACCGCCCGTCGTCTCGTCCAACCGGAACTTCTCGACCCACACGACGAGCGGGCGCCACAAGAGCTGATCCACGCACACGATCATCACGGTCATCGCGACGATCGCCAGCGCCATGGCCGGCACGTTCCCCTGGTCCAGCGCGACGCTCATGTACGACCCCACCCCCGGGAGCCGGTAGTCGCGGTCCCCCAGGCGGAACGCCTCGTTCACCATCAGGAAGAACCAGCCACCCGCCATCGAGAGCATCCCGTTCCACACCAGGCCCTGGGCCGCAGCCGGGAGCTCGCACTGCCGGAACGTGCGGGCGGGCCCCCACCCGGCGATCCGGCAGGCGTCACGCAGCGGCTCGGGGATGCTCTTGAGCGAGTTGTAGAAGCTCAAGGCGAGGTTCCAGGCCTGGGCGGTGAAGATCATGAGGATGGCGGCCAGCTCGAGCCCGACGTTGCGCGTGGGGAAGAGCGCCATGAGGCCCAGCACGAAGCCGGGTAGAAACCCGAGCACGGGGATGCTCTGCAGGATGTCGAGCAGCGGGAGCAAGAGCCGCTCGGCGGCACGCGAGCGGGCGGCCGTCCATCCGAACACCAGCGCGAACCCGTAGGAGATGAGGAGCGCGAGCACCCCGCGGCTGAGCGAATACAGCGTATACCGCACCAGCGCCGTAGGCCGCAGGTCGATCTGGACCGCCTGGCGCAGCGGCGCCTCGACCTCGCGCAGGAAGGCGACCACCGTCGCGATCACGCCGCCCATGAGGCAGACAATCGCGACGTCCGGCAGTCCGAGCCGCCGCAGCGGCGCGGGCTGAAAGGACGCTAGCAGGAAGCGCAGCGGCTTCGTCACGAGCCGTCAACCCCTCGCGAAGCGTGTAACTTGAGTGCCCATGAATGCGGCCGAACCGACGCCGGCGGTCGCGGCGACCGTCGAGCTCGACGGCGTGCGCCTGTTCACCCGCCGCGCGGGCGACGGGCTGCCGGTGGTCGTGCTGCACGGCGGCCCCGGGGCGCATCACGATTACCTGCTTCCCCAGTACGATCTGCTCGCCCGCGGGCGGACGCTCCTCTACTACGACCAGCGCGGCGGCGGTCGCTCACCCGTCGGGCGCGACACCCCGGTCGGGTGGCGAGAGCACGTCGCCGACCTCGAGGCGCTGCGCCGCCACTGGAGTATCGACCGGCTGACGCTCCTTGGCTACTCCTGGGGCGGTCTGCTCGCGGTGCTGTACTGGCTCGAGCACCCGGAGCGGGTGGACCGGCTCGCCCTCGTCTCCCCGGCGCCCGGTCGCGCGGCGTGGCGGGCCGAATTCGACCGCCGCTTCGCGGCACGCATGGCCGACCCCAGGATCGCTCGCGCGCGGGCCGACCTCGTGGCGTCGGGCCTCAGTCGCACGGAGCCGGAAAAATATCGCCGGCTCGCGTTCGCGCTCTCCGTCGCCCCGTATTTCCGGGACGCGAACCTCGCCAAGCAGATGACGCCGTTTCGAGTAACCGCGCGGACCCAGGAGGCGGTGTGGGGGAGCCTGGGAGAGTACGACCTGCGGCCGCGGCTCGAGCAGACCGCGTCCCGCTTCCCCCTTCCCCGTTCTTTGGTGGTGCACGGGATCTACGACCCGATGCCGCTCGAGAGCGCCCGGGAGCTGGCGGCGCTGCTCCGCACCGGCGTCGTGGAGCTCGCCACGGGGCACGCGCCGCACGTCGAGGCGACCCTCGCCTTCGCGCGGGCGCTCGATGGATTCCTGCCCCACACGTAGCGGGTTAGGTTCCAGCCACTCCCCATGGACAAGACGACCAAGCAAACGGCGCGCGCGCCGCAGCGGAGCCGGCGACGGGAGTCGCCGGCCGAGCTCCGGGCCCGCGCCCGGAGGATCGTCGCGCGCCTGGAGCGCGCCTACCCCGATGCCAGGTGCGCCCTCAACCACTCCAACGCGCTCGAGCTGCTCGTGGCAACGATCCTCTCCGCGCAGTGCACCGACGTGCGGGTGAACATGGTCACGCCCCACCTGTTCGCGCAGTACAAGAGCGCCGCAGCCTACGCCGCCGCGAACCCGAGGGTGTTCGAGCAGGAGATCCAGAGCACCGGGTTCTTCCGCAACAAGACCAAGTCCATCCTCGGCATGGCCCAGGCGCTGGTGGAGCGGCACGGCGGCCAGGTGCCCGACACGATGGAAGAGCTCACCCGGCTCCCCGGCGTCGGCCGCAAGACCGCGAACGTCGTGCTGGGCAGCTGGTTCGGGAAGAACGAGGGCGTGGTCGTGGACACGCACGTGCACCGCATCAGCCGGCTGCTGCGCCTCACGCGCCAGGACACTCCAGAGAAGATCGAGCGGGACCTGATGCAGCTCCTGCCGCGCGACAAGTGGACCGTGTTCTCGCACTTACTGATCCTGCACGGCCGCAAGGTCTGCATCGCACGGCGGCCGAAATGCGAGGAGTGCGTCGTGAGCGACTGGTGCCCGAGCTCGCGGGTGTGATAAGAACGGGAGAGGGTCTCATGATCGCACGGCTACCTCCGGTCGACCGGGACCAATTGGTTGCGATGCGCCGCGATCTGCACGCGCACCCCGAGCTCGGCTTCGAGGAGCGGCGCACCAGCACGCTCGTGACCGAGCGATTGCGCGCGCTGGGCTACGAGGTGCGGACGGGCGTGGGGAAGACCGGCGTCGTCGCGCTCAAGGGGGGGACTGGCCGCTGCGTGATGCTCCGCGCCGACATGGATGCGCTACCCGTCGAAGAAGCGAACGACGTGACCTACCGCTCGCAGCACGCCGGGAAGATGCACGCCTGCGGCCACGACGGACACGTCGCGATGGGGCTCGAGGTGGCCCGACGGCTCGCCGGGCTCGACCTCCCCGGCGCCGTGAAGTTCGCGTTTCAACCGGCCGAGGAGCTCTCGTTCGGCGCGGACGCCATGATTCAGGACGGCGTGCTCGATCACCCGAGCGTCGACGCGGCGTTCGGGATCCATCTCTGGAACGACCTGCCCACGGGCAAGATCGGCCTGATGCCCGGAGCCGTGATGGCCTCGGTGGACGAGTTCGAGATCGCGATTCTTGGCACGGGCGGGCACGCCGCGGCGCCGCACCAGACGACCGATCCCGTGCTCGTCGCGGCGCACCTCGTGACGGGACTCCAGAGCCTCGTCAGCCGGCGGCGCA
>VBME01000185.1 GCA_005878995.1 Methanobacteriota archaeon
TTATCAGCGCGTGAAGGCGTCCGCCTCCAGGAGAAAGCAAAAAAGAAAGGGGGAGTAATCGCGAACTCTCATGCGACTGCGGGCCGGGCATATGATGATTTTTGCACTCGGTCTGTGAGCAATGCTTCGGCTGGAAACGTTTATTTGTTATCCGGTTTGTTACCAGGTCGGTCGGGTGGGAGCGCCGGTGTTTGTCCCTGGGAGGAACCTCAAGGACCTCGTGGTCGCGTACCTCCGTGAGCAGGAGCGGTCGATCAGCTCCCTGACGAAGCGGCTGAAACAGGACGGCTACAACTTCCATCGGTTGTTCGTCACGGGATACCTGAAGGCACTCGCCGACGCCGGGATCCTCCGAGAGAAAGACATCCCACCATCGAAGGTGTACAGCACCTCCGCGCATCGGGACCTGAACCTGTACGAACTCGTCGGGGCCCGCTGTCGGGAGGCGACGGGGGACGAGTCCGATCAAGTGCGCCTCGCGGTCGGCGTCCTCCAGAAGCTGTTTCGGCGCCCCATCTTCTTGAAAGAACTGCGAGAATGCGGATTCGCGGGGGCGGTCGATGCGCCGCTCGCCCCGCGCGAGGAACGCGACGAGGTCCGCCGGGGCCTGGTCAAGCTCGGTCTGCCGCTGCCAACGAACGAGCCCGCGTACGCGATCCAAGAGCGGCGCAACGAAATCCGGGACGAGATTCTGTCCGACCTGATCGTCAAGCGGTTCGGGATGGGGGCGCTCGTCCTGGAGACGAAACAGACGAGGCTCACGGAGCGGTGAAGGGAGCTAGGCCATCGAGGTGGATGCTCAGCTCCGACGCCGGGTGACCCGGACGCTTCCTCGGTCCCGCACCCCCGCGAGCGTTGGTAGTCCGCGGTGAGGCTGCTCACTTCCGTGCCTGACCCGTTCCCCACGATCGGGGCGGGAACCGCCGCTCTCCAGCTGCGTTCCCCGTCGCCTCCAGCCCCGCGGGACAGGGCCTCAACGTCGGCATCCGGACCAGCGCCAGACTGGGAGCACCGCCCCCGACTGTCACCGCCCCATGAGGACGATTTGGGTCTATAAGGGGACGCCCAACCCCCCGGTCAAGCCTAGCGGCGTTCTCAACCGAGGCATCGTATTTAATCCTTCGTGGGTGGCGGATCCCCGAGCAAAACGATTAAGCCGCGAAAGTCCAATCCTCGCCGAGGCGGGGAGAGGAGAGCTTGAGGTCACTCGCGTTTCTGTTAGTCGGGATTGTCGTCGCGTCGGCTCTGGCGGTATGGGCGCCTTCGATTGCTTCGGGCACTTCGTCCTCCCTCCCGGGCGCGACCGGGGCGAGCCCGGCTCCGACTTCGATCAATCCGTTCATCCCGAACATCGACATCATCGACCACTCGACGCCGTACGCGTGGCAGGTCGAGCCGACGATGCAAATCAACAAGAGCGGCGCGGTTTTTGTCGGCTGGAAGGAGACGAACGGGCCTGATGCCGCCGGCTATCGGGTGGGTGCCTCGTACTCGACGGACCAAGGCCAGACCTGGGCTCCGAACATCCTGATGAATCGGACGCATCCGAATGACAATTGCCGCGATTCCGATCCCTGGATGGCGATGGACCCCACGGATCGCCTCCATTTCGGATATCTGGAATACGACCCGAACGGCGGGAGCTCGCCGCCGTGCAACTCCGGCCTCGATGTGTCGAACACGACCACAGGGAACAACTGGGGGAGCGTGCACTACATCCAAGGGCACGGTGGCCTCGTCGACAAAGACTCCATCGGCTTCGATTCTCAAGGACGGCTCTACGCCGCATGGGACGAGGGCAACGTCCTGGCCGTGACGTGGAGTGATGACGACGGCGGCCACTGGGCGCCGATCATTAACCCGGGCAGCCAGGGGAGTGTCCTCGGCACGATCATTGCGGCGGGGGCCAACGGAACCGTCTATCTCACGTGGTGGAATTTCGGTTCGAGCAACATCCTGTTCGAATCCTCCTCGGACCGCGGCAAGACCTGGAGTCCGATCGTCCGTGTGAACGACCGGGATGGGTCCGCATCGGGCGGCTTCCCGCAATATCCGCTCCCCGCGATGAACGTCGACCCGAAGTCCGGCGCGATCTACGTCTCGTGGGCCGATAGCCGGAACGGCGATCCGGACATCTACTTCGCGAATTCCACGGACGGCGGCAAGACCTGGGGAACGAACCATCGGACCAACGACAACACGGACAACTCCCAACAATACATGGTGGACCTGGCGGTTGACGGGGCGGGCACGGTGCACGCCGCCTGGGAGGACCGGCGCACCGGCAACTGGAACATCTTCTACTCGAACTCCACGGACGGCGGCCGGACGTGGTCCAAGAATGTTCGCGTCACATCCGCGGAAACCCCGGGTTCGTACGATCGCCCCGGAGACTACTTCGCGATCGAGGCCGGGCCGAACAACTACATCTACGTCGTCTGGACGGACGGTCGCGGCGACGACTTCGATATCTATTACGCACGGAGCCCCGGATTTCCAGTCGCGGCTGTCACCGTTGCGACGGATCCCTCCCGTCTTCCCGTGACAATCGACGGCGTGACAAAAGTGAGTCCGGTGATGTACAACTGGACCATCGGGTCGAGCCACGCGATAAACGTCTCCCAGACGATTGGCACGGGGACCATGGGCTCTCGGTACAACTGGACATCCTGGAGCGACGGCGGAGCCATCGCTCACGAGATCATTGCCAATGCGGACCTGACTCTGACCGCTCGCTTCGTGAAGCAGCATCAAGTCTCCATCGGCGCGAGCCCAGGGAACCGGACGGTATTGGTCGACAACGTGTCGATCGCCGCTCGGACGATGTTCTGGTGGGACGACGGCGTGCCCCATTGGCTGGAGGCGCCTCCGCAGCCGGACGACACGCCGGATGCCCGGTACGAATGGCAGTCGTGGAGCGACGGACTGGCGAGGGCGCACTCCGTCGTCGCGAGGGCTCCTCTCTCTCTGACCGCGACGTTCGTCCGCGAGGCGACCCTTCGGGTCACAACCTCATCGGAGGGAATTCACTTCTTCGTCGACGACGTCGAGTATTCCTCTTCGCAGACCTTCTGGTTCGAGCTGGGGTCCAGCCACTTCGTATTCGCTCCCCCATCGCAATCGGCCCCCGGAGCTCGTTACACGTTTGTGAATTGGAGCGACGGCGGCTCCTTCGGCCACCCGATTCAGTTTTCAGGCGCGATGAGCTTGGAGGCGAGTTTCCGCGCCGAGTTTTACCTGACGGTCACGACCCCCTTCGGAGAGGCAAGCGGGGGCGGCTGGTACGATGACGGCACGATCGCGTTCGCGAGTCTGAGCCGCACCTCGGTTCCCGGGGCGACGGGTGTCCGGTACGCGTTTGTGGGTTGGACGGGGGATGCGAGCGGCGCCGGGGTCGTGTCGTCCGGCATCCTGATGGACGGCCCGAAGGCGGCGACCGCGGATTGGTCGACCGAGTACCAGGTCACGGTCGTGAGCGACGTCGGGACAATCGAAGGAAGCGGATGGTATGCCGCGGGGGCCACCGTGACGCTCCAAGCGCCGGCTCAGGTCACGCAGGGAGGGACGACCTACGACTTTGCAGGATGGACGGGCGACGCGATGTCCGAGCAACCCACGCTGACACTGACCGTCCACAGTCCGATGACGGTCCACGCCACCTACACGGCGACGACGGGGCCGCTCGGCGTGTCAACCGCCGGCTGGGGGCTGCTGGTCGTCGTGATCATCGCCGTCGCTCTGCTGGTGCCGATCCTGCTGCGGCGTCGGAGGAAGGGCCGGGACGAGGGATGACGCGGCGGCTTCGCGTCGCGCCGCCTTCGTCTTCTGGTACCTTCCGTACGTCGAGAGCATGAGCACGCTGCCGACGAAGAACGCGCCGGCGGAGCACACGAGCCGCCACGACTCCAAGTTCCCGACGGGCGTGTTCCCAAGCAGGGCGGTGCGATAGAAGTTGATCGAAGTGACGATGATGAACAGCCCGATCGCCATCGGCGCCCATACGCCG
>VBME01000021.1 GCA_005878995.1 Methanobacteriota archaeon
TGGCGCGCGCTGAAGCTCAACGTCTTGACGTCGGAGGCCCCCGGGTCGCCTTTCGAGATCGCGTTGACCACGACGTTCAGACGATCCCCGTATCGCGCGCCCTTCGGACACGTGACGGTGAGCGTGATTTCTCGTTGGCCGTCCGCGATCAACACGAACTCTTTCTCGGTGACCTTCGTGAATGTGACGTCCCACGCCTTCTCCTCGACACCAAACAGCTTGACGGTCCACTCGGGAGGGTCCGGCAGCTCCG
>VBME01000022.1 GCA_005878995.1 Methanobacteriota archaeon
GCGGGCCATCTTCAACACGCGGCCGTACCGGCCTTTCCCGAGGCGCTTCGCCCGCTCCTCGATCCGACGCTGTACGTCCCAGCTCTTGTCCACGATGTCAGCCATGGACCTCACCGCACGATGTCGACGCCCGGATGGGGCCGGACGTGCTCGCCAGGCCCCAGGATCTGCTTCGATCGGACGCCGGTCAGGATCAGCATGACCCGCAGCTTGTGTTCGAGGCTCGGGTCGACCGCGGCCCCCCAGATGATTCGGGCGTTCGGGGCGATCCGCCCCTGGACGATCTCCGCGACGCGCTCGGCCTCGGAAACGCTCATGTCGTTCCCGCCCGTCACGTTCACGAGGGCACCGGTCGCGCCGGTGATGTCGACGTCGATCAGGGGGGAGTTGATCGCCTCTTCGATCGCCTCCTCCGCGCGGGTGTCCCGGTCCGATTCCCCCAGACCGATCATCGCGACCCCGCCGCCCTTCATGATCGTCTTGATGTCGTTGAAATCGAGGTTGACCAGTCCGGGCTTCGTGATGACCTCCGTGATCCCTTTGATCGCGCGCATCAGCACATCGTCCGCGACCTTGAACGCCGCATTCAACGCAAGACGCGGCACGAGTTCAAGGAGTTTGTCATTCGGGATCACGACGACCGTGTCCGCGAAGCTCCGAAGCTTCTCGAGGCCGTACTCCGCGTTTTCCGCGCGGATCGCGCCTTCCGCCCGGAACGGGAAGGTGCAAATCGCAATCGTGAGGGCGCCCGCCTCCTTCGAGAGTTGCGCGAGGACCGGGGCGCCGCCGGTGCCGGTTCCGCCGCCGAGGCCGCACGTGATGAAGACCATGTCCGCCCCTTGGACGACCGACCGCAGCTCGTCGGCGGCCTCGCGCGCCGACTCTTCACCGACCTGCGGCAGGGCGCCCGCGCCGAGGCCCCGTGTCACCCGCCGGCCGAGGAGCAGCTTGTGCGGCGACCGGACGATTAAGAGGTGCTGCGCGTCCGTGTTCGCCGCGAACAACTCCGCGCCGACGATCCCGGATTCCACGAGGCGGTCAATCGTGTTGCAGCCGCCGCCACCGATTCCGACGATCTTGATGTTCGTCCGAAGGCTCGCGAGGATGCGTTCGAGTTCCGCGTCCTCCGCGCCGATCCCCGCGGTCTGCGTGGGCGACTCAAGGACCCGGGGTTCGACGCCCGACCGGGAGACAACTTCCCTGACAATGGAATCCATCGTTCGGCCTCCGGCTGCCCGAGGAAGCCAATGAAGCAACCGCGACGGCAGCGTAAAGGAGGAGCGTTAATAAAACTTTCCGGGTTGGCGCCATTCGCCCTGCCCTCCGTCGTTGCTGCGACGGACCGGCGCTCAGCGAATCACGTCGACGCCGACGCGCGCCCGCTCCTCCGACGGATCGCGGCGCCCGACAATCTGCTTCGACTTCACGCCGGTCGCCACGAGCATGACGCGCAACGTGTGCTCGAGCGAGGGATCCACGGTCGCGCCCCAAATGATCCGCGCGGTCGGCGAGACCTTCGACTGCACGACCTCCGCGACCCGCTCCGCTTCGGAGATCGTCATGTCATTGCCGCCGGTCACGTTGATCAGGACCCCATGGGCCGTCGAGACGTCGACCTCCAGCAGGGGTGAGTTGATCGCCTCTTCGATCGCCTCGACCGCTCGGTTGTCGCCGACGGCTTGGCTCTCGCCCAGGCCGATCATCGCGACCCCGCCGCCTTTCATGATCGTCTTCACGTCGTTGAAATCGAGGTTGACCAAGCCCGGCTTCGTGATGATTTCGGTCAGCCCTTTGATCGAACGCATGAGGACCTCGTCCGCGAATTTGAACGCGAGGTTCAGAGACTGCCTCGGCACGAGGTCGAGCAGTTTGTCGTTCGGGATCGTGATGACCGTGTCGGCTGCGTCGCGCAGGCGCTCCAGTCCCCACTCCGCGCTCTCCATCCGCAGTTTTCCTTCGCCGCGGAACGGCAGCGTGACGACGGCGATCGTGAGGGCCCCCATCTCCTTCGCGAGCCGCGCGACATAGCCGCAGCTGCCCGTGCCGGTGCCGCCGCCGAGGCCGCACGTCACGAACACGATGTCGGCACCTTGGACGATGGCCCGCAGCTCCTCTTCGGCCTCGCGAGCGGCCTCCTCGCCGATCTGCGGCAAGGCGCCCGCGCCAAGCCCTTTTGTGATTCGTCGACCGAGCAGGACCTTCTTCGGCGAAGCGATGTGCAGGAGGTGCTGCGCGTCCGTGTTGCACGCGTAGAGCTCTGCGCCGACGATCCCTTCGTTGTACACGCGGCCGATTGTGTTGCAGCCGCCACCGCCGAGGCCGATGATCTTGATGTTCGTCCGCATCTTGCTGAGCATCTCTTCGAGCTCAGCATCGACCCGGCTGTCCTCGAACGCTGGGGCACTCCCTTCCCGGGCGAGCACGTCCTCTAGCATCGAATTCATTGCGCCACCGGCAGAACCTGCGAGGTCATCCCATCCCGCAAGATGGGCTCGTATCCGGCGGACGCTATTTAAGCGTTGTCCGACGAACGTCCGCCGTGTTGACAAACGACGGAATGGCGCGCGGTTTTCCGCGGCTTATCCGGAGAGCGTGGACGCCGACGCTTTGCGTACCGCCGCGACGGACGATGCGGGCGCCGCGACCATGACGACCCAGTCGACGACCTGCCGGACTTGGAGCGCGCGGCCGAGCGGGCTGACCTTCGAGAAGGGCTTCACCTCTCCGTCGTCGAGGATCGGGACCTCAGTCTTCGCGATCCGCGGTTCGCTCAGGAGGAGTTCGGGCAGCGGGACGTCGATGATGACTTGGCCCGGTTCGAGACCGGCCCGCCGCGCGATGCGATCCTCTACACGACGTCGCTCTTCCGGATCCTTGAACGACGCGAGGACGGAGCGGGTTGCGTCGGTGAGTTCGTCGCGGTCCGACGCGAGGACGCGCTTGTACAGCTTGCGGTACTTGAGCCGCAACGCAATCTCTCGCTGGAACGGGCCTTGGTGCACGAGCCAATTGAGGAGTTCGTGGTCCACCATCTTCTGAATCTCGCCGATCCGCGCCTCGGACCGCTCGACGGCCCGAGAAAGCATTTCCTCCGCGATCCGGACGGTCTTGTGGAAGTAGACGGAGGAATACATCAGCCCGCGGGCCACGAGCATCCCCTCGAGGGCCGGCAGCCCCTTCCGATCGAGGGCGAGTTCCCCCCGGTACGTCCGCAGGGTCTGGAGGAGCCGCGAGAAATCGATCGTGCCGTGAGCCGCGCCCGTGTAGTGCGCGTCCCGCATCAGGTAGTCGATCTGGTCCGCGTCCATCGGGCTGTGGATGATCTGCGCGAGATAACGCCTCGATTCCTTCCGGGTTCCTGGGACGAGCAGGCTCGCACCCCGCTCCGAAGGCCCGCGGATGAGGGCGGCGACCGCCGACGGATCCACGCCGTGCTTCTCGAGGACCTGATGGATTCGCAGGACGTCGGGGAAGGCTCTCCGATCGTCCGGCGAGACGTTGTCGTCGTCGCCCGTGATGATCCGTTGCGTGAGGTGCATGTGGTCCACCGCGAGTTCGCGGCTCAGGACGTGTTCCAGGGTGTGGGAGAACGGCCCGTGACCGACGTCGTGCAGAAGCCCGGCGGCCTGCACGAGCTTCCTCTCGTCGGCGGACAGCTCGAGCGAGCGCGCCATCTCCCCCGCGACGTGGCCGACCCCGAGGCAGTGCTCGACCCGCGAGTGGTTCGCGCCAGGGAAGACGAGGTACGTCAGGCCGAGCTGGCGAATCGAGTTGAGACGCTGGAGTTCGAGCGTCTCGAGGAGCTCGAGGGTCAGCGGCTCCAATCGGATCGTCCCGTGGACCGTGTCCGTGATCGTCTTGAGATCCGCCATCCGACGTGCCAGCCCTTCCGCCGGATATATAGGTTCTTTGCGATGGTTTGAAGCAAGCCCCGTTGATGCGAACCGGGCGGAGCCGCGGCGGCGTACCGACCTTCGCGGATGCGCCTAGGCCTTCCACATCGGGTAGTAGTCGAGGCCCAACAGCATCGGATTGAAGTAGTAGCCGCGGACCCACGCGCGCTCGACGTGGAAGCTCGTCGCTTGGAACACCCAGAGGTACGGCACGTCGTCGAGGACCGCGCGCGCGAACAAGTCCGCGTACTCCTCGACCCGTCTCGTGTCGTTCAACTGACCCGCGGCCGCGTCGATGAGCCCGTCCAGCGTCGCGTTGCGGTATCCGATCCACGTCGGGTACGGACTTCCGGTCCGGAGGAACGGGACGACGGAATCCGATGGGTCCGCGAAGCGCGGCGTCCACACCAGGAGGGCCACCGGGAGGCCGCCGGCCCGCAACGCCGAGTCATATTTCAGGGGGTCGAGGGCCTGAACCTGGACGACGATCGCCCCGGGCGACCCCTTCAAGGAATGGAGCGCTTCGAGGCCTCCGGCGAGCAACGACACGCCGGCCTGCTCGTACGCGTTCCCGCTGCGGTAGTACAGGGTGAGGTTGAACCCGGCGGTCCAGTACGTCGTGTTCTGCAGCTCGGCAGCGGCCTGCGTCAGGTCGAACGGAACCAGAGGGATGCTCGCGTTGTATCCGAAGAGTCCCTGCGGAATCGGACCACGAGGCTGGATCCCGTTGTCGTGGGTCACGTTCTGGATGAACCCGCTGTAGTCGAAGCTGTAGGCGAAGGCCCGGCGGATGTGCGTGTCATTGAAGAACATGGCGGGGATCGAAATCGGATCCGGGACGGCGGTCGCATTCAGCCTCTGGTTGAATCCAAGGAAGGCCATGGCGAACGCCGGCCGGTCCTTCACAATGCGCAAGGACGGCGACTTAGGCGTGCCGTCCGGGTTCATGACGTCCCACTGGTGGTCCCGATCGATCGCGGCCGAGTCCGCGTCCCCGGCGAGGAGCATGAACTCGCGGGCCAATACGTCGCGGGTGGGGAGAATGTCCACCTCGCGGAGCTTCGCGCGGCCTTGCCAGTACGAATCGAAGCGGGTGAGATTCAGGACTTGGTTCCGGTACCAAGAGGACAGCATGAACGGGCCACTCCCGCAATCGCCGCCGCTCGGTCCGGGATGGTCCAAGAACGGGTTCCGGGAACCCCAGTGAACGCCGCCGTTCGCAGCCAAGCAGACGTCGGAAACGATGGATGCAACCGGGGAGGCAAGGATGGAGAGGAACGCCGCGTCCGGCCGCAGCAGATGGAAAACGACCGTGACGTTGTCCGTGCGCTCAACCGTCGAATCGCCCACGGCCCGGGCGACCGAGTCGTTCAGCCCCGTCGTGTCCCACACCGGCTCCGGCGGCAACGCGGCGAGGATGTAGGTCGGCACGGCGGAGCGGGTGGGGAACGTCCGGTTCGCCCAGTCTCCGATCGTGCAGTTCTGGATGCCGGCCAGGATGGGACTGCAATCTGCGCTCGGGTATCCGCTGACTCCGTTCGTCAGGATCTTTGAAAGGATCTCGGACGGGCTGTTCAGCTCGTGAATCGCGATCAGTCGGTGGAATGTGAACGCAACGGCCTGCGCGGTGACCTTGGTGGTATTGTCGTGAAACGTTACGTTTGAGCGGAGGTGAAATGTGTAGTTGAGCCCGTCCAAAGAGATCCCGCCGTTCGAGGTCGATGGGATTATCGTCGCGAGTCGGGGCGCGAGCGGCGCGACACTCTCGCTCTCGAGAGGGTACGAAATTAGGGTGTCGTAGACGTTCTGAAGGACCTCACCGCCGGCCGATTCGTTGTCGACCGCAGGGTCGAGCGAACCGGGCTCGCGGGCCATGGCCGAGGCGAACACCTTCGAGTCCCCGAGTTGGCCGGCGGCCTCAACGGTGACGACGCGAATCGTGTAGCCGGCGGACCGGTCCACACCGCCCGTGGTGGAGGTGAGGGACACGAAATAGTTCCCGGACGACGAGAAGGCGTGCGTTGCCTCCCCGACCTGCGACGGCGGTCCTCTCGTGTTAGCGGACCCGTCCCCCCACGAATAGTTGAATGAGAAGAGAGACGGGTCTTCGGAGGCGCTCACCATCGTGAGCCGCCCTCCGGCCGACGCGTTCGTGGCGTTGTTCCACGTCCACAGGTAGGCCCAAGACGCGTTTGCGGTGAAGCGAACGACGGACCCGGCGGAGGCCGTCGAAATGTTCGCGGCGACGACTGCAAGTCCCCCGACCACGCAACGCACCGGACAGCTCGACGCCGATGGTTGGCCCGGCGGACGGCCGTCCGCATCACGGGCCAGAACACGGACGAAAATCAGGCGGCCATCGTTCGTCGCAGTTCCGCCCTTCCCGTCCGTCACCGTGAGGAGCGCGGTGTACCGCCCGGGGACTGTGTACCGATGCTCGGCCGAATCGCCGGAAGAACCCGACCCGTCCCCAAAATTCCAGGTGTACGTCAACGCATCGCCGTCCGGATCCGTCGCTTGCGCGGTGAAGTTGACGAGCGCAACGGGCGTCGGGCTGGGGGGGCGGAGCTGCAGCACGACGGTCTGGGCGTCCGCGGTGGCCAGTCCGATCGTTGGCGCGCGGTTCGGTTGTCGCACGGAGAGTGCGACGGCGGTAATCGTCACCATGGCGACGACGAGGACCGCCGTGATCCGGCCCCAAGGCCGTTTGCGGGGGATCGTTTCCGTCGGGGACGCCTCGGCGGGTCCTTCTTCTTGTTCCCTTTCGGATTCCAGGCAGCTCCCCCCGACGGAAACTTCGACAGAAACAAGGAGTCCACACTAATAGTTTATCAGACGGCAGTCGAACCCAGGGAGGAAGAAAGCCGCGTGGACGTACGATGGGGACCGAGCGTTCGCGGTTTACGCCCGTTCGCGGAGTGGGAACCGCATCACGCGCACTTCGTGCGCGAGGAAGGAACACGCTCCTCAAAAGTTTCAATTACGCCGCCTCGGTTTGGCAGGACCAATGCCGGGGTGACAGAGCGGCTAATGTGACCGACTGCAGATCGGTTTCCAGAGGGTTCGACTCCCTCCCCCGGCACTCCGTGAATCGTTGCAACCGTCGTCCGCGCACGTTCTTATAGAGACCGTCCTTTTCAATGAGCCGGCACGGTGGTGTCGCCCGGAATGCGGTACTTCGAGAGCATCCTCGACACGATCGGGAATACACCTCTCGTGAAGCTGCCGAAGATCATGGCGGACGCGCGGTGTCTCGTCCTCGCGAAGCTCGAAATGATGAACCCCGGGGGGAGCGTGAAGGACCGGATCGGAGAAAAGATGATCGAGGAAGCGGAGGCGAAAGGCCTCTTGAAACCGGGGGGCACGATCATCGAGCCGACGAGTGGGAACACGGGCCTTGGGCTCGCGATGGTCGCCGCCATCAAGGGTTACCGCGCGGTCTTCACGATGCCGGACAAGATGAGCCGCGAGAAGATTGACCTCCTGAAAGCGCTCGGGGCCCGCGTCGTCGTCACGCCGACCGCGGTGCCGCCGGACCACCCCGAATCCTACTACCGGGTCGCGGAGCGGATCCACAAAGAGACGCCGAACTCGATCCTCCCCAACCAGTACGCGAACCAAGCGAACCCCCAAGCGCACTACGAAACAACGGGACCGGAGATTTGGCGGGACACGGACGGGACCGTCACCTGTTTCGTGTGTGGGATGGGCACGGGCGGCACGATTAGCGGAGCCGGCAAGTATCTGAAAGAGAAGAACCGGAATGTCCGAGTCATTGGCGTCGACCCGCTCGGATCGATTTTGAAGGACTATTTCTATAAGAAGGAAATTATTAAGGCTCACACATATAAAATCGAGGGAATCGGGGAGGACTTCGTGCCGGAATCGACCTGGTTCGACTCGATTGATGAGATCGTGAAAGTGGGGGACAAGGAGGCCTACCTGATGACGCGCCGCCTCGCTCGCGAAGAGGGAATCCTCGCGGGGAGTTCGAGCGGGGCTGCCGTGGTCGCGGCGCGCCAGATTGCGGAGACCCTTGGGCCGCACGATGTGATGGTCGTCCTCCTGCCGGACACGGGGGAGCGGTATCTGTCGAAGGCCCACAACGAAGAGTGGTTGAAAGAACAGGGCTATCTCGAGGAGCCCGTCGCCCCGCTGATGGCCATCCTCCGAGCGAAGGAACGGACGATCCCCGGGGTCATCACGATCGACATCGCGGCGAAGGTCCGCGAAGCGGCCGACATGATGCGCCAGTACAACGTGTCCCAGTTGCCCGTCCTTGACACCGGGATTTTGATCGGCAGCCTGCGGGAGGAGGTCCTGATGAAGGCGCTCCTCGAGAACCCAAAGATGTACGACGACTACGTTGCGAAGGTCATGGAGAAGCCCTTCCCGATCGTGGAGCCGGGGGCGGACCTCGACCAGGTGTACAAGCTGCTGTTGCGCGGGAGCCCCGCCGTCATCGTCGGGAAGGAGAACCGGTTGGAAGGCATCATCACCCGCATCGACGTAATCGAGTACCTTGCGGGCCGCGCGTAGCAAGCCTATTTACGGCGGGCCCGCGACTCCGTCTCCGGCGATCGAATGCGTTTTGCGACCACCGTGATCCATGCCGGACAGGAACCGGATCCGCGTACGGGTGCGGTCACCCCCCCGATCTACATGACGTCCACGTACTCCCGGAAGGAGCAGGATGAGTACGCCTATGCGCGGGGGGCGAACCCGACCCGCGACGCGCTCCAAAAAAGTCTCGCGGCGCTCGAAGGCGCAAGACACGCTCTTTCGTTCTCCAGCGGCATGGGCGCGATCACGACGGCCCTCACCCTCCTCAAGAAAGGCGACCACGTCGTCGTCACGGACGACTGCTATGGCGGCGTCTACCGCATGTTCACCCGGATCGTGAACAACTACGGGATCGAGTCGACGTTCATCGACCTGCGCGACCTGGTGGATGTCGAGGACGCGTTCCGCCCAGAAACGCGGATGCTGTGGATGGAGTCGCCGACGAACCCGCTGATGAAAGTCTGCGACTTGCGGGAGCTCGCGGTGATCGCGAAAGCGCACGACGCGCTCAGCGTGTGCGACAACACGTTCGCATCCCCGGCGCTTCAGAACCCATTGACGCTTGGCGTCGACCTCACGGTCCACAGCACGACGAAGTACATCGCGGGTCACGCAGACCTTCTCGGCGGAGCGCTGGTGATGAACCGAGACGACCTCCACGAGAAGCTCAAGTTCGCCCAGAACGCCTTGGGTGCCGTGCCGAGCGCCTTCGACTGCTGGCTCACGCTCCGTGGGATCAAAACCCTTTCGATTCGCATGGAGAAGCATTGCGACAACGCGGAAGCACTCGCGAGGTACCTTGAAGACCACAAGGCCGTCGCGAAGGTGCATTACCCTGGTCTCGCGGGCGACCCGGGCCACGGAGTCGCGAAGAAACAAATGCGGCGCTTCGGCGGCATGCTCAGCTTCGAGCTTCGGACCGCAGCGCGAATCATCGAACGACTCAAGCGCCTAGAGGTGGTCGTCGTCGCGGAGAGCCTCGGCGGGGTCGAATCGTTGATCGAACATCCGGCTTCGATGACCCACGCGAGCGTGCCGAAGGAACAGCGGGAAAAGCAGGGGATCACGGACGGGCTTGTCCGCTTCTCGGTCGGCATTGAGGACGTCCGGGACTTGACCGAAGACCTCGAGCACGCCCTCGCCTGACGGAGCCCATCGCACGCGGAGCGGGGTCCAAGATCGGACGCGAGGCACCGCGGGGACGGCATGGGCCGTCATCCCGACGGCGATCAGCAGGTAGCCCGCCAGGGCCGCCGCGGGAAGAATTCCGCGACCCACGCTCCAAGAACGGATGAACGACGTGGCCCCCGGGTTTTGCAAGATGACCGCGGTCGACACGCCCGCGACCGCGAACAGGACGAACGCCCCGATGTTCACGATGAACCGGAACCGCGGATCAAGGAATCTCGCGACCCGCCCGAAGACGATCCCATGGAGCGCAAGGATCGGCACGAACGTCCAGCCCAGATAGGGGAACGCCGTCACGTAGAGGACCAGGATCCACGCCTCCGTGGAGGCAAACGTGTGATACTCGATCGGCAGGATGATGATCGCGGCGAAAATGAGGACGAGCGTGAGGAGGAACGCCCGCCACGCGACCCCGCCGTCGTCATTGTCCGGCTGACGGGCCCGCAAGTCTCGGAGTCCGACCCACAGATCCGGCCACGCGGACACGTGGAGGACGACGGCGACCCACGCGAGGAGGAGGTCGAGGTAGATCGGGCCCACGTCCGGCACCGAGATAATCCACCGACCGGCTGCGAAGGAAGACCAGAAGACGGCGCCACTCAGGCCGAGGGTGACAGCCCCGCGCTGCAGGTCCCGGGGCCAGAAGGGGCGGCGCGAGGCCGCGCGCGGGTGGGGGAGGAATCCCGCCATGGCCACGGCGGCATTGTGCTCCCGACCTCGATAAGACTTCTGACGCAACGCGCGCCGCGTTGACAAACGAACGACTCGACGGCGCGCTCGTTCCCGACTGCTCAAGAACCTTAATACCGCGCCCCTTCATGCGGACGCCGCGATGGCCATCCAGGTGTACAACAGCCTCTCCCGAAGGAAGGAGGAGTTCGTCCCCCTCCAGGGAAACCGCGTGTCGATGTTCGTCTGCGGCCTCACGCCGCAGGACGAGACCCACATGGGACACGCGAAGACCTACGTCGCGTTCGACGTCGTCGCGCGGTTCCTCCGTCACAAAGGATACCACGTCCTCTACCTGCAGAACGTCACGGACATCGAGGACCGGATCATCGACAAGATGCGGACCACGGGGCGCGGCTGGAAGGATATCGTGAACCAGTACTTCGGCGAATATCTCGAGGTCATGTCGGCCCTCGGGTGCACCTCGGTGGACGTGTACGCCTTCGCGACGGACTACATCCCTGAG
The DNA here is from genome assembly GCA_005878995.1 of Methanobacteriota archaeon. Next base: position 10,840 of record VBME01000022.1, read on the forward strand.
ATCGTCGAGCAGATTCAGGGCCTGATGGACAAGGGCCATGCCTACCTCGCGGAGGACGGAAGCGTCTACTACGACACGACGACGTTCTCGGGCTGGGGCCGGCTGAGCGGACAGAAGGTCGAGGCGCTCCGTCCCGGGGCCCGCGTCGCGGTCGAGGAGCGGAAGCGCCATCCCGGGGACTTTGTCCTCTGGCGGGCCCAGAAGCCGGGGGAACCGGCATGGGACAGTCCGTGGGGAAAGGGTCGGCCGGGATGGCACATCGAGGACACCGCGGTCACGATCCGTCACTTCGGACCCCAGTACGACCTGCACGGCGGAGCCACCGAGCTCCTGTTCCCCCACCACGAGGCGGAGATCGCGCAGGCGGAAGCGTACACCGGGGTGACGCCCTTCGTGAAGTACTGGATGCACACCGGGATGGTCATGGTGAAGGGGGAAGAGATGCACAAGTCGCTCGGGAACTTCTGGCCCGTGAAGGCCGCGTTGAAACTCTACGAGCCCGAAGTGATTCGGTTTTTCCTCGTCAACGTCCAGTACCGCGGACCGATCGACTTCATCCCAGATCTCCTCGATGAAGCGAAGCGGTCGTACGAACGTCTGCGGGAGACCGTACGCTCGGTCGACGCGGAGCGGCGCCGCGCGCCGGAGTCGGGGAAGGGCGACCGGACGCTGAAGGCCGCGACGACGAAGGCGCTCGCCGATTTCGACGTCGCGATGTCGGATGACTTCAACACGCGCGAGGCGGTCGCGGTCCTCTTCGACTACAGCCGCGCGGTCAACAAGGCGATCGATTCGGGTGCCGGGCGGACGGCCCTCGACGAGGCCGAGCGGGCGTTCCGGACCTTCGGCGAGATCCTCGGCATCTTCGCGCCGCCGGCGGAGGGCGCGGACACCGTCGACCGACTCTTGGACCTGATCGTGGCGCTCCGAGAGGACGCGCGGAAGCGGAAAGACTTCGCCGCGGCGGACCGGATCCGGGACGCGCTCGGCGCCGTCGGCGTGGTCCTCGAAGACACCCGCGACGGGGTGCGCTGGAAACGCCGCTGAGGGGCCATTCCAACGGCCGTTTCGACCCGCCTTCCGGGGCATCCATCCGTCGTTCCCAAGGACGAGAACAAGGGGTCCGGACGACCGTGCTACAGTATTTAAGCGAAAGAGCCGCAATCGACCCCCGTCGGAAAGCCCTGTTTTCTCCATAGAAACTGGCCTCCGAACGTTTATAGGGGGCAGCCGCATACTTGCGCCATCCCTCGGGATGGGGTGCGAGAGGGCATCGAAACGAGGTTTGAGAGGTACCGAAATAGATGGTAGAAGAGGCCGCCTATGACGCTGGACAGATCCAGGTCCTCGAGGGCTTGCAGGCGATCCGAAAACGGCCTGCGATGTACATCGGATCAATCGATGCGCGGGGCCTCCACCACCTTATCCACGAGGTCGTCGACAACTCGATCGACGAGGCGATGGCGGGGTTCTGCAAGGAGATCCAGGTCACGCTAAACGCGGACGGATCCGTGACGGTGGCGGACGATGGACGCGGCATCCCGGTCGACATCCATCCGAAGTACGGGGTTCCCGGCGTCGAGTTGGTCCTGTCGCGGATGCACAGCGGCGGCAAGTTCGAGCGGAAGATGTACCAGGTGTCCGGCGGGTTGCACGGCGTCGGACTGTCCGTGGTCAATGGGCTGAGCGAGTGGCTCGAGGTCCGCGTGAAGCGGGACGGACAAGAACACCGGATGCGGTTCGAGCGGGGACAGAAAGCATCGGACCTCGAGGTCGTCGGCCGGGCAGAAGGCACCGGCACGATCATCACGTTCCTCCCGGACGCACAGGTCTTCGAGACGATCGAGTTCGACTACGACACCCTCGCGACGCGCCTCCGCGAGCTCGCGTTCCTGAACGCGGGCCTGCGAATCATCATCGTGGACAAGGTCCGCGGCCGTGGGGACGTGTTCCAGTACCAGGGCGGGATCGCGGAATACGTGAAGTGGATCAACCGGGCGAAGAACCCGCTCC
>VBME01000186.1 GCA_005878995.1 Methanobacteriota archaeon
CGTCTGGATGACGCGATCCGACCCCTGTCCATCGATTACAAATCGGATCAGTCGAGGCTGCATCTCGAGTCCGTCTCCGAGCCCGTCGGCGTCGAAATCGGGGAGGACAGGGCTCGTCGCCCGAGAGAGCCGCTCCGCCCCATCCGAGAGTCCGTCCCCGTCGGTGTCGGGCGACCCGGGGGAAGTCCTCGCGGCGAGGAGGACCGCGGCCGACCGAACCACGCCGGCCTCCCCCTCGCCGTGATCCCGGATGACGACCCGCCAAGTGCGAATTCCCGCGAAATCGGCGACCGTCGCATCCGTTCCGACGAGGCCATCCGTCTCCGGCGTGCGTCGATCCCGCGCCACGTCGAGGACCAACGAGGCACCGTCCGCGGTCCACGTCACGCCGGCCTGCGAAGGAACCTGGAGTCCTTCCCATGCCTCGAGGCGGTCCCCCGACGCGAGGGACAGCCGGTGGACGTCTCCAACGGGCGCCAACGCCCCGAGATTCCCGGTCGTCGTGCCACTCGACAACGCACACGAGGGGGAGCAGGGAGGCGGCGGGGCGGATGCTTTGTTATTGACCGTCACTTCGTTGGCGCGTAGCGCCTCATTCCCGGCGCCGTCCCGCGCCCGGACTTCGAAGCGATGGAGGCCGTTCGTCAGGTCAAGGGAGTCGAGCGCGAAGGTGTACGGCTCCTCTTGTCGCACGTCGAATGGAAATCCGTCGATCCGGAGCTCCACGACGGCGACGCCCTGCGCATCGAACGCTTGCGCTTCGATGAGCGCGAAGCCGCTGATCGTCTCCCCGGATTGAGGCCGACGGATTTCGAGATCCGGCGTCGTGCGGTCCACGATGACCGACACCTCCGGCGAAATCCTCGGAACCCATTCGGATCCGACGTGCCCCTGGGCCAACACGAAGATCCGATGGGGGCCTTCCGGCCACGCGTCCGTAGGCCAAGGCACGGCGAAACCGCCGTCCGGTTCGCCCGCCGATGCGGCGATCCACTGACCGTCCACGTGCAGGGCGGCTTGTGTATCCGTCATATCCGAGGCGATGCGACCGCGGACATCCACCGTCCCGTGGACGGCTTGACCGTAGGCCGGCGTCACGATGGCGGCTCCCCGCTCGCGGATTCCGGGATCCCACAGGAGCTCGGACCGCGAAGACCGGCCGTCGGATGTTTCGAGGAACAGGGAGAGATCGCGCGCGCGAGGATGTGCAATGTCGATCGAGAGCAAGGCGGATGCCATGACTCCCGCGGCGGGCGGCGCTTCGATCTGCACACTCGTATCCTCGCCCGGCGGGATGTCGAGAGGGACCCGGATCGAGGCCACGCGGGCCAGGTAGACGTACGCTTCTTCCTCCAAATCCCGGAGTCCGTCTCCGTCCGTGTCTCCCGCCCCCGTGTCCATCGCGAAGTCATCGAAATACAGGGAGTAGGACGCGCCCGTGAGCCCGGCCGCGCAAAGGAAGCCGATGGACACCTTGACGTACGACGCGGCTTGCCAGGGGGCCGTCGGAAAGTCGGTGGCCGGGCTCCGGCCGACATCGGACCAGGCGCCGAGCGGAGTGGTGGATCCGAGCACGAGGTCCGAGCTCGAGGGCCCGCATCGACCCGCATTCCGACTCGCGTGATAGGCCAGGACGTAGCGGAGGTGCCCGACACCTCGGTAGCCTGCGTCCAGGAGATCGAGGCTGATGCCGGCCGCGTACGAGTCCCACGGGGAGGCAACCAGATCCTGAAGGCGATCAAAGAGGACGGACACGTGCATTTCGGCGATTGGAGAGCCGCGCGTCGCGAACAACGCGTACCCGTACGCGGACCCGAAATCTCGGACTTCCCACCCCGTGATTTCGACATGGAACGATCGACTGCCGGATCGAGCGAAGGCGGTCGAGTATCCGGCTTGCGCGAAACGACCCAGGTGAAAGTGCGTGAAGGAGAGCCAGAAGTCACCCTCGAAATCATCAACGAGCCCTGCGACGGACCCGGATCCGCCGAGCAAGACCGCGGCCACTCCGACTGCGACGACGAATCCCCAAGAGCCGCGCAAGGCCTCCCCCCAAGGAATGGGGGCCGTGGCCCCCGTGCTCCCTCCGGACCGGAATCCGAGTGCCGGCTATTTGAAAGTACCCCGGGAATGTTGCCGTTCTTGAAACCGTGGGAGAGAGAACGGTCCGCAACCAGAACCCGTCTTCGACATGTGGATAGGAATATCGATGTGCACAAGGGATATAACACCGTAATACTTCGGACGGGCAAAGGAGACGGACCATGGCAACTTACGCACATCCCGAAGTCTTGGTCGACACGAGCTGGGTGAAGAGCAACCTCGGAAACCCGAAGGTCCGGATCGTCGAGGTCGACTACGACCCGACGCCGAACTACAACCTGGGCCACATCCCCGGATCCGCGCTGATCGACTGGAAGAAGGACATCAACGATCCCGTGGCCCGCGACATCGTGTCGAAGGCAGGTCTCGAGTCGCTCCTCGGCCGCCTCGGGATCTCGAACGACGACCGGATCGTCTTGTACGGCGACTTCAACAACTGGTTCGCGGCGTTCGCGTTCTGGGTCTTCAAGTATTACGGCGTGGACCACGTCGTCCTGCTGAACGGCGGGCGGAAGAAGTGGATCGAGCAGGACCTGCCCGTGACGAAGGACGTGCCGTCCCATCCCGCCGCCACCTTCAAAGCGAAGGATCCGGACGAGAAGCTCCGCGTCTACCTCGCGTACGTTCGGGAGGCGTACAGGCAGGCGGGCAAAGTCCTCGTCGACGTCCGCGGCCCGAAGGAGTTCAGCGGGGAGATCCTCGCGCCGCCGGAATATCCGACGGAGCACGCGCAGCGCGGCGGGCACATCCCGGGGGCGAAGAACATTCCCTGGGGACAAGCGGTCAACGAGGACGGGACGTTCAAGACGCCGGAGGAGCTCAAAGCGCTGTACGAACCGAAAGGCGTGACGCCGGACAAGGAAGTCATCGCGTACTGCCGGATCGGCGAGCGATCGTCCCACACATGGTTCGTCCTGAAGTACCTCCTCGGCTACCCCAACGTCCGGAACTACGACGGCTCATGGACGGAGTGGGGGAACCTCGTGCGGACCCCGATCGAGAAACCGTGAACCGCCGAAGCCGCCTCAGGGTCGGTAGATGTCCTTCCGGTGCCCAAACCGGGTGAAAACGATTTTCGATTCTTCGATCGCATAAATGCCGCGGTAGTCCCCCACCCGCAAACGCCATGCATTGGCCGCCCCGGAAAGGCGACGAACATCGCACCCAGGCCTGTGGCGCCGGGGATCTTGCCGGAGGAGTTCAAAGGCGGCTGAGAATCGGCGGCGAACAGCCTGCGGAAGCCGTCGGAAGGCCTTCTCCGCGCTACTCGTGAACTCAATCTCGTACGCGGCCAACGATCGTTCCTCAGAGGTTGAGTTCTTTCTTGATTTCGGACCAGGGCCGCCTGGGTTCTCGCTTCAGTCGTCGCAGATGTTCTAGGAAGAATTCCTGCGGCGGGTGGGCGTCAAGGAGGTCGTTGAGGAGCTCGTCATAACTGACGCCGCCGACCTTGTAGCCCTTCAGGCGGCGTAGCGTCTCTTTGCGGACCGGCAGGGTCGTGTACTCGCGAACTTTCGAAGCCATTGGATGCATGATATGCATTGATCTCA
>VBME01000194.1 GCA_005878995.1 Methanobacteriota archaeon
GCGAAGGTCCGCATGCTCTCGACGGGACAGCGGCAGAAGATGAACATGATCCGCGGATTCGTCACGGGCCCGGACATCCTCTTCCTGGACGAGCCCACGCTCGGCCTCGACGTAAACGCGGCGCGCGTGATCCGGGAGTATGTCATGAACTGGGTCCGCGGCCAGGCGGGCAAGACGGTCCTCTTGACGTCGCACTACATGGCCGAAGCGGACCAGATGTGTGACCGGATCGCGATCATCGACAAGGGGCGAATCCTCGCATGTGACACGCCCGCGAATCTGAAACGGATGATCCGCACGGAGACGACGTTCCAGCTGGAGGTCGACACGATCCGGGACACGACCTCGTTCATGAGCCTGCAGGGCGTCAAGAACTTCTCCCACAAGGATGACATCTCGAAGAACCGTTCCCACCTGACGTTCATCCTCGAGGACGAGGGACCCGTGGCGGAGATCCTGAGCTCGATCACCTCGCAGGGAGCGAAGGTCCATTCGCTGCAAAAGTCCGAGCCCACGCTGGAGGACGTCTTCATCAGCATGGTCGGGAGGGGCTTGGATTGAGCGTGGCGACGGAGCGACGCACGGACCTTCGATATCGCGTCGGACTCAACCTACGGGCGGTCGTCGGCCGCTCCTACCCGCGTATCGTCGGCGCGAACCGCGAGCCCTCGTGGATTTTCTTCGAGGCGTTCCTTCCCCTCCTCGGAATCGCGGCGTATGTGTTCATCTACCAATTCTTTGGACTCCAGGCGACGGCCGCGATCCTCGGGAATCCTCCAATGTGCGGAGACCATGTTTGCGCGAGTGTGGCCGAGCAGAATCAATACCTCGCAGCGGTGAACGCCAACACGAACGCACTGATTGCGTCCGTCGTCCTCGGCGGGACGATGGTCGCCTTCTGGCTGAACGTGCTGTGGTCGATGGCGAGCCAGCTGTACTGGGAGAAAGAGATCGGGAACCTGCAGCTCTACATGATGGCGCCGATGAACCGCATGGCGCTCCTCGGTGGCATGGCCGTCGGCGGGATGGTCATGACCTCGATGCGGGCCGTGTCGACCCTCGTTGCGGGCATCTTCGTCTTCGGGGTCATCTTCCAAGTCGCGAATCCGCTCCTGCTGCTCGCCGTTTTCTTTGCCACGTTAATCGCCCTATACGGTCTCGGGATGATGTTCGCCTCGCTGTACCTCCTCTGGGGACGGGAGGCGTGGAACCTATCCGCCCTGATGGAGGAGCCGATCTTCTTCTCGAGCGGTTTCTACTTCCCGCTTGGCGGGTTATTCCGAATCCCCGGCTGGGGACCGGCCGTCGCGATTGCGGGATCGTTCATCCCCGCGTCAATCGGGCTCGATGCGCTGCGACAGCTTACCCTGGGTTCGACCGCCTTCGGAGGCTCGCTCTGGATTTTTAGCGTCACGACGGAACTCGAGATTCTCGTCGGCATGGCCGTGTTGTTCTTGATCCTCGCAAGGTACTGCCTCGCATACCTAGAGACGCTCGCGAAGCGAGAGGGGAAGCTGACCTCACGGCATCAATGAGCACGTACTGGCGGACCTTCAAGACGGCAGCCTGGCTCGGCTGGGAGATGGACTCGAACTGGACCGAGCCGTGGCTGTTCGTCCTCTACTCCGTCATCAAGCCCGTGGCCGGCGCCTTCATCCTCGTCCTCATGTACATCGTGTTCGTCGCGATCGGCCGGCCGCAGGGCGACCCCGATGCATTCTCCTACATGTACGTGGGGAACTCGTTCTTCATCTTCGTCGCGTCCGTGCTCTTCGGGACGTTCCAGGTGATTCAGTCGGATCGGGAATGGTACCAAACGATCCGGTATGTGTACATCTCGCCAATCTCGTACTACGTGTACATCTTGGGACGGGCGGCATCCAAGATTGCGGTCTCGGTGTTCGCCGTCGCGATCACCTTGGTGTTCGGCGTCATGTTCCTCGGCGTCCGATTGCACTTGGCCTTCGCGGATGTTCCGTTGTTCGTCGTCAGCACGATCCTCGGCTTGTCGGTGCTCCTGGCGATCGGGATCTGCCTTGGCGGGATCTCATTCTTGACGGCGAAACACACCCATGGTCTCGCGGAAGGCATCCCGGGGCTGTTCTACGTCTTCTGTGGGGTCTTGTTCCCCCTCTCCGTCCTCCCGGATTGGGGCCAAGCAGTTGGCCGCGCGATTCCCCTGACGTACTGGTTCGACATCACCCGGCGCCTCCTCACGGAGGGTTCGACGGTCAACACGACTCTCGGAGGGTACGACCCGCTGACCATTCTACTGTTTCTCGTTGTGTCGTCGGTCGGCTTCTTCGGCCTCAGCGTCCTCATTTACAAGGTCGGGGAGTATTTTGCCCGGAAGGCCGGCAAGATCGACATGACGACGTCGTACTAGGCCCGCGAGGCGCGACGGGTCACCTGCTCTCGGCGATACGGATACCGTTGGATGGCGCCGCACGCCGTGCACGTGACGATGATCCGGCCCGGTCCGATGCGGATGCGCGCGCTCACGGAGGGAAGGAGGAACGCGAGGCACTTCTTGCAAAAGGACCGCTTGAACGGCGCCGGCACGCGGACGTTGTAGCGCATCCCGATCCGCCGGGCCAACTCGACGTACCGCTTCGCCCGTCCCGGATGCCTCCCCAGCGACTCCGTCTCGGCGAGGCGGAACAAGGTCGTCATCCGTTCTACAGCGATCCGTCGCTCCATGCCGCGGTGCCGGTGTCGCGCCATCGGACCGCACACTCGTTCCAGCCCATAAAATCCTCTGGCGACGAACCTTTAACTACGCGCCGCCGCTTACGCGCCGGGGTCCCGTGCGCGACCGCGTCCGTCGCATCTACCGGAACGTGAGCGACGGCCTCGACCTAATCGTCTTCCTGAACTCGACCGAGCCGCACATCGACCGATCGTTCTTCTACGCGACGGGCTTGACGGATGGCCTCTTCGAAGGCTGCGGCGCCTGGCTCACCCCGGACGGCGGCTGCGAGATTACGACGTCCGCGCTCGAGGAAGAGGCGGCCAAGAAGAGTGCCCTCCCGCTCCACGTGTTCCGGTCACGGGACGATTCGACGAAACTCATGAAGGCAGCCCTGCGCGGCCACAAACGGATTGGGATCAACGCCTCCGAGCTCACCTACGCGGCGTTCGAGCGGCTGCGGAAGCTCGCCTCGAAGTCGGCCCGGTTCATCGACATCTCGGAGGCGGTCGTCACGACGCGTCTCGTGAAGGACGCGGCGGAGATCGAGCGGATCCAACGCGCGTGCGACATCGCATCGCGGTCCTTCGAGGAGGTCCTGCCTTTTATTCCGTCCGGGGTGACGGAAGCGGAGGTCGCCTCGGAGCTCGTCTACCGGATGCAGAAGAACGGGGCCACCGGGCCCTCGTTCCACACGATTGTCGGCTCCGGTCCGAACGGGGCGGAGCCGCACTACACCGCCGGATCGAGGAAGATTGAGCCGGGCGACATGATCGTCATCGACTTTGGCGCGGCGTACCACATGTATTGCTCCGACATCACCCGGACGGTCGTCGTGGGGAAGGCGTCGGAGGAGCAGCGCCGGATGCACGAGACGGTCGCCCGCGCGCAAGCCGCCGCGTTCGCGAAGATGAAACCCGGATCGACCGCGAAGTCCGTCGACGCCGCCGCGAGGTCCCTCATCGACCGTTCGAAATACAAGGGCCGATTCATTCACGGTCTCGGCCATTCGATCGGCCTCGCGGTCCATGACGGCGGCGCGCTGAACTCCACGAGCGACCTCGTCCTGCGGCCGAACATGGTCTTCACCGATGAACCCGGGGTGTACGTCCCGGGATTCGGCGGGGTTCGCATCGAGGATGACGTCCTCATCACGAAGGGCGAACCTCGCTTCATGAGCACCGCTCCGCGGGACTTGCGCGAGCTCTGAACCCTCAAGGACTCGGGGGTTCCTGCAGCTCGCGGGCCAAGATGCTCATCCGCATCACATTGACGAACCGGCCATCCTTGTAAACATCCTCGCGATGAAGACCTTCCCGCTGGAAGCCGAGCCGTTCGTAGGTGTGGATCGCACGGACGTTGTACTCGAGGACGTCCAAGGAGACTTTGTTCAGCCCGAGGACGTCGAAGGCGTATCGGAGGGCGACGCGCATCGCCTCCGTTCCGTATCCTTTCGACCAGAGCGTCGGTTCGCCGATCACGATTCCGACGTCGGCCTTGCGGTGGACCCGATCGATCTTGTGCAGGCCGAGGTTGCCGATATGGTTCCCCTCGACCTCGATCGCAAAGATCTGCTCGTCGGTCCGGCGCTCGTAGTCCCGGAACCACCGCTCCTCCTCGGCCATCGTGACGGGAGCAGTCCGTCCAAGGAAGTAGATGACCTCCGCGTCGGAAAACCACTTCACGCAGCGCCTCAGGTCGGTTGACGCAAGGGGCCGGAGGAGCACACGCGGACCTCGCAGCACCCGCCGGGACTCCAGCACGGGCTCCGCACACGGGCGGGTGCTAAAGAGCTTTCCGCATCACGCATTCGATAGCACGAGCGTTGTCGTCGCGACGCCGCCCTCGTCATCGCGGACCGTCAACGTGACGAGGAACGGGCCAGCCGGGTCGTACGCGTGGACGATGCTGACATCCTTGACGAACGGCGCGGTCCCCCCTTGGCTCTGCCACGGATCCGGGGACACACGGTTGTTGAAGAACATCTGCGTCACGCTCGTGCCGTCACCAAAGTCCCAGGTTGCGGTCAGATCGTCGCTGCCGGGATCTCGAAGGCTGGCACGGAACGTGACGCCCGCGTGCAAGAAGAACGCCGCGAGGTCCGCCTCGGTCCACGTCCAGGTGGACCCGTGTCGCACGTTGAAGTTGTGGTGAATCCGGACCTCGTGGCCGTCGGGGAAGACGACGATAATCCAAGCGGGGTTGTCTCCCCTCGGCCCACCGTTCACAGGGTCATTGTCCGGCGTGTACGCGAGCGTCGCGGTCACATGATCATGAAGCGAGAACGTGACGAGGCCCGTCGTCGCCGCCTGCGAGGCCGGGCTCCCCGGCCTCCGGATCAGATTCAGGGACGCGAGGACGCCGGCGTCGGATGCAAGGGTGAACGTGAGATTGTGCCATTTCTCGCCCGCCATCTCGATCCGGAACGAGGCTTCGGCGACCGCATCGAGCTGCCGAGCTTCCGGTGGGCTGTTTGCGATCGAGACGGCGGCCCGCGCCGTTGCGACATGCGTGCCGTCGGATACCTCGACGACCGCGGCGCCGGAGAAGTCGTCGGTGTACCGGGCTGCCACGGTCGGCGTCGGCGACCACGTCGTGTCAAACTCCCCATCGCCCGTGAAGTCCCATCGGAAGGAGAGCGAGTCGCCGTCGGGATCGCTCGAGCGGGTGGCGTTGAGGAGGATCGTGTCGCCCTCGTGTCCGGTGTACGGCCCGCCCGCGTCCGGGACGGGCACGCCGACCGCGACGACGTCGACGAGGGGCGCCGCGGAGGTCGCGTCCGGCACCCCGTTCGCGTCCATGTCGGACCGGGCCCGCGAGAGTTCCATGCGTCCGGCGCCGAGCGCGGGCGAGACGAGGGTGTAC
>VBME01000195.1 GCA_005878995.1 Methanobacteriota archaeon
GCGCCAGGTCGACTTCGTTCGGTTGGCCGCACACCTGGCACATCCATCCTCGGCGGGTTGTGGCCCATTGACGGGCGTGACGCCGTCCCCAGGCGAACCCGACGGCGCAGGAGACCAGGATCAGGGCGATCGCAATCGTGCCGGCGTCCATCGTGGGCGATGGCGTTCGTTCCCCGCATCGGCTAAATACGTTCCCCGCCGCCTATCCAAAATGAAATTCATGCTGTGCGGCGGCACCGGAAATCGGTTGGGGTCTCGGAGAATCCCCGCCGCGTTTTCAGTGGCCGATCACACGAGATCCGAAGTAGAATGTGACGACGAGGGAGAGGGCGTCCTCTGTGCGACTCGCAAAGATGCTGGTCCCTCCCGTCAAGAAGGAATAGCAGATGTATGCGGTCAGGCCCAAGGCACCGGCCGCGACGACATCGCGGAACGCGGTCGCCAACCGCGTCCGGACCGTCGAGATGTGGGCCCTGCGGTGGACGAGCCACGATGCGGTCATCCCGAGCACATACCCCGCGAGGACCTCGAGGACCGCCACGAGTGGGAGCGGGACGTCCGCGGGAGACAGACGCTGGCCGAGGAACCAGAGGGCGAGGCCCGCGAAGCCGATCAGCAGGAGGGCCCGAACGAGGCGGGGAGGTCGCGGGACCGGCTGCCCCGGCGGGACCGCGGGCCGGGAGGTCGCCGTGTGAGTTCCGAAGTAGAAGGCGATCACAACGACGACTGCATTCACGACGACCGCCGGAACGCTCCTTCCCACGAGCAGGATATACCCGTACGTCGCGGTCACGAAGATCGCGATCGTCCCGCGGACGCTGCCGTGCGGGAGGCGAAGCGGCTCAGGACCGGGGACCGGCGGGACCGCGGCCATGGCCGCGCAACCGTCGAAGAAGGTTTAAGTCTGACTACAAAGAGGGGTCTACCTGATCTCGGCGATCGCCCGCACGAAGCGACGAAGAAGAGGGGCGTCGTCGGAGTCGCCTTCGGTCATTTGGGCCAGAAGGCGATGAATCGCGTCCACGAACCACCGGGACTCACGGTCCTTGAACTCGTGCCGGACGTACCGGTCAAGCTCGGTCGCGTGCGCTCGCGCGAGCCCACCGCGGGTTGAGGCGAACGGAGCGGACTCGATCAGATCGGCCACCGCCGGGTCCACGGCTCCATCCCGCGGACCGCCCACGCGTACCGCGCGGCGGGGTCTGAGACGGAGCCATCGTTCGTCAAATCGCTTGCCTTCGTAAACCGTCCATTTCTCTTGTTCCAATGCATGTTTGGCTAATAGCAATGCTTGTCTATAAAGCCTCTGTTTTAATCATGGAAACCGTTATAAACGTGGGAAAACATACGTTGTCCTGAGGCGACCATGAAGGCATTCAAGATGATCAAGGACCCGGAGGCGTTCCGGCTCCTCGCGGACGAAACTCGGAGGCGAATCATCTATCTCCTCCGGGCAAAAGAGATGACGGTGAGCCAGATCGCGGCGGAGCTCAACCTGACCCCACAGGCGATCTACCATCACATCCGGAAGCTGCGCGACTCGGACCTCGTAGAGGTGGCGCGCGAAGAGCGCGTGGACCACTTCATCGAGACGTACTACCGGGCAACCGCGGAGATGTTCAACCTCTCGCACGGGGAAGGCATGCCGCAGGCATACGCGGAAGAGAAGACGAAGGAGACGCTGATGGCCCTGTCGAGGATCGGGCTCAGCGCACGGACGGATCCCGAGGTCGTGACCCGCATCGTCGAGCTCGCGAAGAAGATGGAGCAATTCGGCGAGCAAGCCGAGTGGGTCGAGAAGATCACGGGCCTTGAGGACGTCGACTACTTCGTGAAGCAGGAGCTCGTCCACCTGGCAAAGTTGCTCGCGATGACGGACAAGGAGTTCACAGAATATCTGAATCTCGAGCGCGAATACCGGAAGCTGGTCCGCTCTCTGATCCAGGAACCGAAGAAGGTCGAGGCGCTCGCGCACAAGAGCTAGAGCTCGCCGATCTCCTCGCGCGAGATGACGAGCCGCTGGATCTGGGACGTCCCCTCCCAGATCTGGAAGATCTTTGCGTCCCGCATCCACTTCTCGACGGGCTCGTCTTTCATGTAGCCGGCGCCGCCGAGGATTTGCACGGCGTCCGTCGTGACCTCCATCGCCATGTCCGCCGCGAACAACTTCGCGATGCTCGCTTCCTTGTTCATCGGCTGGTCGTGGTCGAGCATCCATGCAGCCCGCCACGTCAGGAGGCGCGCCGCGTCGATTTTCGTCTTCATGTCCGCGAGCATGAATGCGATCGCCTGCTTCTTCGCGATTGGCGAGCCGAAGGCCCTCCTCTTGCGGGAATAGTCGAGGGCATATTCGTACGCCGCGCGCGCGATTCCGACCGCCCCTGCTGCAACGAGCGGCCGGGACGACTCCAACGTCTTCATCGCGCCGTAGAACGCGGTGCTCTCGTCGGACCCGAGCAGGTTGTTTTCCGGAATGCGGCAATCGTCGAGGATGACCTCCGCGGTGTGGCTCGCGCGGACGCCCATCTTGTCCTCAACCTTGCCGACCTTCAGGCCTGGGGTGTCGTGTTCCACGACAAACGCCCGGATTCCGAAGTGCGCGCGGCTCCTGTCGAGCGTCGCGAAGACGACGTGGATGTCCGCGATCCCGCCGTTCGTGATGAAGCGCTTGACGCCGTTCAAGACCCACTTGTGGCCTTCCTTCTTCGCCGTCGTCGAGATGTTGGCGACGTCGGAGCCGGCGTCGGGCTCCGTGAGGCAGAGCGCGCCGAGCCGCGGCTCCGGGCCCGTGAAGCGCGTGAGGAACCGCTTCTTCTGATCCTCCGTCCCCATGTGGATGATCGGGAGGTACGCGAGGCCCGCGCCGATCAGGCCCGTGGCCATTCCCGCGCAGCCCCAGTTCAATTCCTCCGTGACAATCACATGGGTCAAGGTCGAGTCGATCCCGCCGCCGCCGTACGCTTCCGGGATGAACCCGGTGTCCAGGCCGAGCGCATGGGCCTTCTTGATGACGTCCCACGGGACGGTGCCTTTCTTGTCGTATTCCAGCGCGACGGGCCGCATCTCCCGCTCGGCGAACTCGTGTGCCGTCTTCTGGAGGAGCCGCTGCTCGTCCGTCAGGTCGAAATCGACCATCGTCCCCGCCTTACCGCCGCTCTCGCGGGACGATGAGCCCCGCGATATTTAATCGTTGAAGGTGAGGGGCGTCCGGCACTCACTCTTTCGGCTAGCCCCGGGCTGCTGTGGGAGGTCTGTCGCGCAGGTTCCCTCCTCCACCGAAATCGTTCATCCGTGGGGGTTCAGGATGACGCCCATGTCCATGCCAGTGCCGGGTGGAAGGTTGGGCGTGTTGGCCGAGGTAAACATGATCTTCGTCCCCTCCAACCCCCCGCTACCCTGGCCTACGAGCTGGGACAAGGAGCAGGGCCCGGAGCAACCGGGGCCGGTGAAGGTCCCGTTGCTGTGGCCCGACCATGCTCCCACGTCCGTGGTGAGGACGAAGGATCCGGATGCGTCACCGGTGAGAGTCGCCAAGTCAATATTTTCATCCACCACTACCTTGAATGTCCCGCTAATATCGCCGCTGACCTGTCCGAAGACCGTCAGGCCCCGGACGTGGAAGACGTTCTGGTCGTCGATCCAACGCCTTTCGAAGGTGGGGGTTTGGGGCGGTGTGAAGTCGGTGAACGTGACGGGTGTCATCGTCGCCACCGCCCTGGCCAGAGGCAAAGCCGCGGTCACAAGTATCAGACCGGCCACCGTGAACAGGCAGATCGTCGCCTTTCCCATGCTATTCCCGTCTCCTTTTTCAATCCCCTCCCATCGTTAGCCCGAAAAACGGCCGTGCTCCTACGGGGAATCCCTCTCTTCAGCGGATCGCCGGT
>VBME01000196.1 GCA_005878995.1 Methanobacteriota archaeon
ATCGCCGCCGTGCAACCTCCCCTCGACCGGGCAGAAGCGACCAGAGCCGCCCTCATCCCCATCGCCAAGTCGGCCGAATGGTGGGAGTTGTCTCAGGACGAACGACGAGCGATTTTCGAAGAGGACTCGCACCATATCGCGATCGGCCTTGAGTACCTCCCCGCAATCGCCCGACGTCTCTACCATTGCCGCGGCCTTGACGAGCCGTTTGACTTCCTGACTTGGTTCGAGTATGCACCCGCCGACGCGGCCCCGTTCGAGCAGCTCGTAACGCGGCTGCGCAAAACGCGAGAATGGGACTACGTCGAACGCGAAATCGACATCAGGCTCGCCCGGTAGGTTCGGCTAAAGCCGGTGGCTGTCGGTGTACCGTGCGTCCTGAAAATCGTGAGCAGCAGAGGGCCGGAGATTCTTGAGCCAAGCCTCGTATAGTCTCTGGTGGTGGGAAGTCTTAACGAGTCGCGAGAGCTCCACAAGCATCTCCATGGAGACTCCAAACTCCCTCACCGAGATCGAGCAACGTCAGCGCCGGAGGGTTCGCGTAAGCATCGTCGTCAGCGCAGTAGCGACCGCTGTCTTAGTCATCATGGGACTTCTCCTCGTGGTATTCGCGGCGCTGCCCCTTTCGGATTGGCGCACATGGTATCTCTACGTGATCCTGGCGGTTACAATCGTGATCGCCGCCACTCTCCCGATGGCCGTGGCCCGGACCGTTCGAGGATCACTGAGTTCCTCCGACGACTCCAACCACGCACGGTGCAGGCAGGGTGGGAGCGCCTGATTGGCCCTCGGGTGGTCTTTGACAATGGCTTGGCCTTTCCAGCAATACGTCTCCGGAGTCCGCGGGCCGACGGGGTTCCTCTTCTCCGCCTTCATCGCCGCAGACGGATCCGTTCTGAAACCGAGCATCGACGATGCGACCAGATGGGCGAAGTCCTTTCGACCGCTACGAGAGATGGTCGGCATCGTGACCCGGAAGAAGGGTCCGCCCGAGAGCCAAACCATCCTTGAGACGGTCCGCTCGCGGCTCGGCGCGAAGAAGGGGCTCTGCTTGCTCCGCGGCCATGGTTCCGCCATCAATCTTCCCTCGGCCTCCCCTCGATGGATGGCCGCGGCGGTGTTCTTCGATAACAAATGGTACACGAAGGGTGAGCAAGTCCTCGCTCGGATCGATGAAATCTTAGGCCTCCTACAGGCCCTGCCCACACGGGATTTCAACGCGCGATAAACCCGGCTACCGTCTCGACATTCAATTCCGACTGATCATGTGACGCGAGTCTGAAAGACGACCGACACCGTCGCAGCCACCGACTCCCGTGGGCTTCCCGAGGTTTCCCAGACTCACCTCCCTCAGGCTCACGAAGGGCGGTACACCTAGCGCTAGGAAAGCACTCTCGCAAGAGCCATTTGCTTCGCCTCTGCCAATCTACCCTGAGACACGTCGGTCGCGATGTCTTCCAACGAACCGAGGAGATTCCGGCAATACTGGTCGTAAGGACCTGGTCGATCCAGCAAATTGTATGTGTGCGGGTCCACGGAGATCACGACGAAGCCATGCGAATTGGCCCTAATGACTGTCGCGCCGAACGGGAGCAGCATGATCGACAGGAATCTGCCCAACCCGATGACCCTCCCGATTCGAATCGTGACCTTCCGACGGCCGACAACGACGAGATCGGCTAGCCGCTCCTTTCGCATGAAATTCCCAAGCGGCGCCCAGGAGGCGAACTTCGACGACACGAAGGGAAGCGTGAGGGGGACTGGGCCTTCGGGGGTCGAATGCGTGCCTTTCATGGATTTTAGGAGTAATGGGTGGGTCAGACTCACAGCATCTTGGCCGAGGGTGGCAAAGGTCGATTTGACGAGGGCAATCGACGAGAGGACCAAGAGGAGCGCAACGCTGAAGTCTACGATGACATTCCTAGGGGGCCCGAGAACGTCGGCGATAATCCAAAGGCCACTACCCGCCAAAGCCAACATGACCCCGGGCCATACCACCAGTGTTGCATGGTCGTCCTTCACGAGCGGGGCAACGGTGTAAGCAGCTGCAAGAGCCCCGACCGTTAAGACGTAGACGAAAGTGCCCGGTTCCCTTCCCGACGACAAGCCGGCGACTGCAACGACGCCCATAGCAACAAACGTCAGCCCTACAACGGAGGACACAACAATCGTCCAACCGATTCTCCGTCGGCCACTTGATTCATGATTCCGCATGAGGTTTGAACCCATCTGAAACGCCCAAGATCGTCAGGGTACAACACCCCGGACACTTAATTCCGGCTGATTGAGCCAATTTTTGCATGGAGAGAAGCGGGCACGGAGGGATTCGAACCCCCGTCTTAGGCTCCGAAGGCCCATAGCCTAGTCCAAACTAGCCGACGTGCCCGGCGGTCGAACCGTCCCCCGCGATAAAAGGGTTCCCGCACGCCGCGCACAAAAGGCCCTCACCGATCGCAGGATGAAGATTGCCGCTGATCTCGCGATTTGCCGGACGTCTCGAAAGACCTGACGCGGAGAAGTGCGATCACTCGCCGATGAGCTTCCGGTATGCGCCGGCATCCAAAAGGGACTTCGCCTGGGTAGGATCGGCGGCTTCGAGGACGACCATCCAGCCCTCTCCGTAGGGGTCCTTGTTGACAATCTCGGGCTTGTCCGCGAGGGCCTTGTTCACATCGACAACCTTGCCCGCCAGGGGTGCGAAGATCTCACTCACGGCTTTCACGGACTCGACCGTGCCGATCGCGTCCCCCTGCTTGAAGACCTTCCCGATCGGCGGCAGTTCGACGTACACGACATCCGTGAGCTGATCCTGCGCATAATCCGTGATTCCCACGCGCGCGCGCTTCCCCTCGACCTTCGCCCACTCGTGATCCTTCGTGTAGCGAACGCTTTCGGGCACATTCGACAAATCGACCCACCGAGCCGCCTCGATGCGGCGGTCCGGATATGAGGATTTCGCGGCCTAGCGACCCTTCCAGTTCGCGCCCCAGGCCTGATGGACAAAGATCTCCTGGCTGTGGATCTTGTGAATCCGGTGGACGACCAGGAGGAGGATGAAGAAACAGATTGCACCGACCGTGAGCAACAGATAGACCGGATCCTGCAGAATCGAACTGAAGAAGCCTTCCACCGTTCCGAGCGGATCAGCCATGGGCTCTCGCCAAGGCAAACCAGTTTCCCGCGCTGCGGAAGAACCTTTCTCCGCGAAGCCCGGATTCGATAATTAGTCGCTCCAACTCGCCCTCCTGGAAGAGATGATACGGCCGAGGGATCGTCGTTCCGTCCGGTAGACGCCATGGGATCTCGACATCGGCCTTCTTCGGCCGTCCGCCCAGGGCCTTCTCGAGGTATGGATCGTCCACGGACCACACGCTGATCTGGGCTTCCGCATCGGGCCGGAGCACGCGGCGCATCTCGGAGAGCGCCAGGATGCGATCGTCCCGGGACGGAAGGTGATGGAGGACCGCAATGCACAGCGCCGCGTCGAAGGTCGCGTCTGGAAACGGAAGGGCCGTCGCGTCCGCCCCAATCCACGAGATCGTGCCGAGCTCCCGCGACGAAGAGGTCGCCTTCCGGCCGATCGAGAGGAGTCGTCGCGAGAGGTCGACTCCGACCACGCGATGGCCGGTCAAGGCCAGCGACCGGGCATGCCGACCGTGTCCACAGCCCACATCGAGGACGAGGCCGCCCGCGGGAAGGTCGGCGACGAAGTCGAGCACGCTGTCCCAAGGCTTTACGCGCGCCGCTGCGTAGGACTCCGCAATCCGGTCGTACGTCGCGCGGACATCCGCTCTCGAGCGACCCACACACGGATGAGGGAGTGGGTCCCGAATAAAGGCTAGGTCACGGTTCCAGGGCGGCTCGTTCCGTGTCGCGCATCGCTTGCTCTCGAATCGCCGGGAGGCTGGGCAGTGTCGTTGCGGGGCGACCCCGATCCAAGTACTGCGTGTACGCGGGGGCCATTTTCGCCCCGCAGGTGGGACACGTCCGCGTCCCGACCTCGTACGTGCCGTCTTTCGGGCAGCGCTGCAGGTCCTTCCGCCCGCCAAACTTCCCGCGCTTCGCCGCGGGCTTGCCTTCAACTTCGACGAGGTCGAGCGCGAAGTCGATCGTCGGCGCGTTGCTCAGGCTCGTGCCGATGCCGAAGCCGTCGACGCCGGCCTCGAGGAGCGCGGGGATCGATTT
>VBME01000197.1 GCA_005878995.1 Methanobacteriota archaeon
ATCCGGCGGGGGGACATCGTCTCGTTCCACGAGGCCCACGTCGGCCCGGAGGGGCTCATCCTCGCGGTCACGGGGGACGTCGACCGCGCCCTGATCGACGAGGGAATTGCGGCGCCGCTCTCCCGCCTCCGCGGCGACGGCGGGGCCGAGGCGATCCCGCCCCCGCCTCCCCACCGACCCGGGTCCGTCCGGATTCCGATGCCCCACAAGTCCCAGGTGGACATCGTGATCGGCGCGCCGGGCGTCCCCCGGCGTCACGAGGACTACTATGCGCTGAACCTGGCGAACCTCCTGTTCGGGCGGATCGGCCTGTACGGCCGCCTCGGCAGGAACCTCCGGGATGAACAGGGCCTCGCCTACTACGCGTTCTCGAGCCTCGACGCGCGGACCGCGGGCGGCATGTGGACCATCTCGGCGGGCGTGAACCCCTCGAATCTGGGGAAGGCGATCGAATCGATCCGCGCGGAGATGGATCGCCTGCGGACGGAGCCCTTCTCCTTGGAGGAGGTCCGGGATGGGAAGGAGAATCAGACCGGCTCTCTCGTCGTGTCCCTCGAGCGGAATGCCGAGGTCGCCGGGGAACTTCACCGCATGGAGTACCACGGGCTCGGGATGGACTTCCTCGAGCGGTACGCGGACATCGTTCGCGAGCTGACCGAGGAGCGGGTCCGAAACCTTGCGCGAAAATACTTCCTGCCGTCGGCAAGTTCGATCGCCGTCGCGGGACCCATCGGTCGGCTCCGGGTTCCCTGGTGAGGCCCGGAATTATATCCGTATTAATTTAAATAAATCCGTTTGAATATCGCCCCGGCGCCTCGCGAACGTTGACGAGTCCCGCCCGCTGCGGCGTCGGGTGGCGCCCCTCAGAATTGATGGTCTTCCGAGAGTCGGGCCGGGCCCCCGACCCGGCATGCGATGGTCCGGATGCCGAGATCCTCGATCCCGCGTCGCACGTCGTCCGCCCGTTCAGGCACCGTGTTGACATAGACCGTCGCGCCGGTATCGATGGAGAAGAACGCCGGGATCCCCGCTTCCCGCATCCGGCGGACCGCGAGGATCACGCGGAGCGTGTCCGGCTGCCAAAGGACCATCTCGCCGGTGCCCGTCATCGTGATCCCGTGGAGCATGAGGGTATCCCGCTCCGCGAGCGCGCAGATCGCTCCGATGTCCCGCTTCCGGATCGCGAGTTCCATCTCGGCAATCAGGCGGGGCATCTCGGCGAGGCGCGCGTGGAAGAACGGCGACGTGAGCGCCTCGCGGTGCGCATCGTCCGTTTGCTTGAAGGCGGGAACGAGCGCGACGATCATCGCCATCTGAAGGTCCTCCCCCGCGAGCTGGACGGCGTAGGAGTCCTCGTCCGTCAGGCCCATCTTCCATTTGCTGAAGCCGCCAGTGACGGATCGGGTCGCGGATCCCGCCCCGCGTCGCGCGAAGCGAGAGGTCTCTTCCGGCGTGAGCCGGAGGCCGACGGCGTGGGCCGCGGCCGTCGCGAGGGCCGCGAACCCGGAGGCGCTGGCGCCCAACCCGATGTTCGACGGAAAGTCGTTCTCGCTCGCCATGCGGAACGACGCTCTGATCGAAGCGCGGGCGCGAATGGGGTCGACGACCGCCCGGATTCGCTCCATGTCTCGCGCCGTGACGTCCCGTCCGTCAATCGTCGCGGTGTCGCGCGGGAAATCGCCGAACTCGATCGTAGTCCGGCTCGTGAGTGGGGCCGTGCACACGCTGATCGAGTCGTGAAACGGGAGGCGGAGGACGGGATCCGCGAGGCCGTGATACTTGATCAGGCCCTGGATCGGATGGGCGACCGCGGTCGCTTTCACCGCGAAGCCTCCGGGAGTGCAAACGACCGCTCCGGATGGCCGCAGATCTCAGCGGCTCGATGAAGGCCGAGCACTCCCCTCCGCGCCTTGCACGCCGACTGCATGTCCGCCGTCGTCGCGGCCCGGTCGAACGTGACTCCTCGGACCATCGTCTGCCTCAGATGTCGAAGATCACCTGCGCGACCCCCTCGTGCGGGTCGACGGAGAGCTTGTGCCGGGTGACCGCCTTGATGACGAGCTTGAGCTCGTGTCGTTTCTTGTCAATCGCCTCGCCCTGCGCGACGCCGTCCAACGAGGTTCCGCGGACTTTCGGATCGAACGCACAGAAAAGGAAATGCTGCGTCTCGTGGACGTACAGGAGATCGGAGAGCCAGCGAAGGAGCAGAGTCGGCGCGTCGCCTGCCGTCACGCGCACTTGGACCTCCCCGACGGGTCGCACAGTCTTGAGATCCGCGATCAAGCTGAACATCCCCTCAGCCGCGTTCGCGAACAGTTCATTGAGCGAATGTCCATACGCGCGAATCCCGACGTCCGCGGTATGCTCGATTTCCTCGTAACGCACGGGGCGGCAAACGGCGGCGGAAGATGAAGGTTCTTCCTTCTAGATGCCGCGTTCCCGCCCAGGCCAGATGAGTTTGTGCATCTGGAGCTGGAGCCGCACCGGCAGCCGCTCCTTAATAATCCACGACGCGAGCTGTCCCGCGTCAAGGCCTCGGGCGACCTTGTGCGCCGGCGTTGCCGGAGAGAAGAGGATCGTCTGGGACTTCGTGTCGACCTTCGATAGCACGCCCTTCGCGAACTCGTAGTCTGCGCGGTCCAGGAGGACGAACTTCACCTCGTCGTGCGGGCGCAGCCGCTCGAGGTTCCGATACGCGCGATTCGCAACCATCCCGGAGCCCGGGCACTTCACGTCCATCACGTAACGGACTCGGCCGGACGAACGCGCCTCTGGGACGAGCGCATCGAACGCCGCCAAGTCGATCTCTCCGTCCGTCTCGATCGAGTGGACGAAATGCTCGGGAAGGCGGCGGATCGCGTGGGCAATCGATTCCCCCTGAAGCAACGGCTCCCCGCCGGTCCAACAGATGTTTCGGATTTCGGCGGGGGAATCCGGGCCGCGGGCGAGGTCCAGGATCCGCTTCGCGGCGTCCTCGACGCCGACCCGCGTGAAGTCTCCGCCTTCGACCGCATGCATCGAGTCGCACCAGCGGCAGCGGAGGTTGCAGGTGTACAGCCGCACGAAGACGGTCGGCAAGCCGACGAGCGAGCTTTCGCCTTGGACGGAGACGTACAGCTCGCTCAAGAGGAATTCCTTCCCCTTGCGCGGGGCGACGGCCGCCTGGGCCTCCATGGCGGTTCCGATGTGCACGTGGCGTATTAAGTGTTCGCGGTGCGCTGGCTCGATGAGGCGTACGGCAACGGATCTTGGAGGCCGGCCTCACGGAATCCCTTGAGCCGGAGCTGGCAGGAATCGCACACGCCGCAGGCCTTCGACCGCCCATGGTAGCACGACCAGGTGAGGTCCCACGGGACCCGCAGCTCCTCACCCTTGCGGACAATCTCGGCCTTCGACATCCGAATGAGCGGCGTCCGAATCTCGATGATATCGCCCTCGACGCCCCGTTTCGTACCGAGCCGGGCGACCTCTCGGAAGGCCGCATAGTATTCGGGGCGGCAATCGACGTACCCCGAGTAGTCGACCGCGTTTGCCGCGATGACGATCGCCTTCGCCCCGGTTGCCTCGGCGAGCCCGAGCGCGTAGGACAGCAGGATCGTGTTGCGGGCGGGGACGTAGGTGGTCGGAATGCCCACCCCCATTTCCGAGAGCCGACGCCGCTCGGGGACCGGGATTCGGCGGTCCGTCAGGGCCGAGCCTCCGATCGCGGTGAGGTCGATCGACACGATTCGGTGGTCCACCAC
>VBME01000023.1 GCA_005878995.1 Methanobacteriota archaeon
CGAACTCGAAACGCTCTTCCGCGAATACGACCGGACGCTGATCGTCCCCGACACGCGACGGAAGCTGCCGAAGAAACCGCTCGGCCGGGGCGCGCGGAAGAAACGACAGAAGTCGTATCGGTGAGGGCATGATCATCCCCGTCCGATGTTTCACCTGTGGCAAAGTCGTCGGGAGCGCCTTCCCGAGCTTCGTCGAGCGGACGCGCCAAGGCGAGGAACCGAGGAAGGTCCTCGATGAACTTGGCCTGAAACGGTACTGTTGCCGCCGGATGATCCTGTCCCACGCGGAACTCATCGACGAAGTGCTGCCATTCGGATGAGCGGCCGGGGAAGCATTTTTACGTCCACAGTCCTTCGACGGCGCCGCGGGTCCGTGGGGTAGCTTGGTTTGGGCGCGGGGTCGTCCCGGCCCACAAGAAATCCTACCAGCTTGGGGTGCTGGCGACTCCGGTTCAAATCCGGACGGACCCACTCCTGCTCCGGCGGAGCTTCGCTCAACATCTAAGCCTGCGAGCGGTCGGACACGGCCCGTCGGCGCTCCGGGTGGCCGGGTCCAGAAGAATACCTGGTATTCACGTTGACACTTCCACGCTTATGCCTCTCGACGAAAATCGGAGGAAGCATGTCAGAGCGGACGGTTCCGATCGCGAGGCGTGGGCAACGGGGGCTGGTTTTCTTGGTCATCCTGCTTGGACTCGTCATGTTGTTCTCTTCGATGCCGGCGGCGCGCGCCGCAGATCCTGGGACGGGAACCATCTCCACTTCGGCCCCCAGCACCTCCTGGCAGGGGCATTTATACGCCGCAGGGGCAACCTCGCTCCCCGATGAGTGCCCTCCCGCGATCGATCCGGTAGACGCCCTGTGCGACCATTTCGATTTGAACATTGACCTCGATCTGAACTTCTGGCTCACGCACGTCGGCTCCGTGGTCATCACAATCCAATGGGCCAGCAGCGACAACGATTTCGATCTGTACGTGTACCGGCAGAGCGACGGCGCACAGGTGGGCTCGTCCGCTTCGGGAGGGACGACCTCGGAGCAGGTGGCGCTGCAGAGCCCCATTCCCGGTCACTATGAAATCCGCGTGGTTCCTTTCTTGGTCACGGCATCCGACTACCGCGGGACCGCCTCGCTCTTCTACCTCAACACCCCCCCGACCCCCAACCCGACGTTCTCGAGTGGCGGCATCGCGTTCGGACCTCACACGATCATCGACCCGCAACGCACCGAGGGGGAGCCGCTCAACCACATCGACAAGTTCGGCAACATCTGGGAGACCGGGCCATGGGGCTTCTCGACGGCTCAAGGCTTCGTGCACAGGTCTACAGACGGGGGCGACAGCTTCCACATTGTCTCGCCGGAAGGTCTGAGGCCCAACCCCGCCCTCGCGGGAGGCGGAGACACGGACATCCTTACGGATGATCAGGGCTTCGCCTACTTTGCCGACCTCGAAGGGCTCGGCCACGTCGGAGTCGCGGTCTCGAACGACGGCGGCAATAACTGGAGAGAGAACTTCGTCGCGGCCCAGGAGCCGCTGACGGATCGGCAATGGCTGGCGATCGACAACGGCGCGACCTCCGGGGTATCGGACAACACCGTTTTTCTCACCTACAATCAGCTGACGAGCGGCTGGCAGGTGACATCTTCACCGGGTTCGACGGGATCCAACGACCTGACCGGCGGTCTCGTTTACCAGAACGCAGCCACCACGAACGTGGTGACGACGGACGATCGTTGTGGACGGCTTCTCTTCGATCCTGCGAAGCGGATGCTCTACCTGCCCTGCAACAACGGGGACCATGTGGATATCTGGAAAGCGCATGTCGATGCCGGCCAACGCACCGACCTGGAATTCAGCTCGGTCCAAACGCCCCCGAGCCCGGGTGGGCTGATCGGACTCGGCCGACTCTTCTCCGATGTGGCAGCCGATTCCGCAGGGAACATCTACGCGGTGTGGGTCGACATCAACAACAAC
Organism: Methanobacteriota archaeon; assembly: GCA_005878995.1. Next base: position 1,976 of record VBME01000023.1, read on the forward strand.
AACGTGTACCTGAGCGCCTCCACTGACACCGGGACCACATGGACGACACCCGTCCAGGTGAACGGGGACCCGGCGAACAGCAACGTCATGCCCTGGGCCGTGGCGGGAGCTCCGGGGATCCTCGACATCGCCTTCTATGGGACCGACATCCGCGGCGATCCGAACACCTTCCCTTCCTGGCTCAACAACCGGGTGGCGGCGACCGGCATCAAGTGGTTCGTGTACTTCGTCCAGGTCCAATCTGCCACGAGCGGCTCGCCAACGATCTACCAGGTGAAGGCGAGTGAGCATCCTACCGATTACGGCCAAATCTGCACGGGCGGCCTCGGCTGCTCGGTGAGTGGCGGAGATCGGACCCTCGCGGACTTCTTCACCCTGGCGATCGACCACGACGGCGCCGCCCGCATCGTCATGAACGACCTCACGAATCAACACCACGGAGCAGCTCTGTTCGCGCTGACGCAAGTCGCAGGGCCCTCGGCCTACGGCACGACGCTCAAGAACAAGTCCCCGAATCCCACGAATGGGGTCATCGACGCGTCGGGCGACGCCCAAGTTCCTCATTACGCGCCGCTCGGGGCGGGATCGAATCAGCCGGCCCTCGACTTGCTCTCCATCAAGGTGTCGCAACCCGACCTTTCGCACTTGACCGTGACGTTGAAACTAAAGAGCCTCGCATCCCTTTTGCCCCCCACCGGAGCCGACGGCGTGATCTGGCTGACCCGTTGGCAGTTCCTCTCAACCGGCGACGATGGCGAAGAGAGCTACCGAATCTTCTACGTCGGTGCCGACTCCCTTGCCGGCCAAGCCCCAAGCTACTTCGCGGGAACCGGGACATCCGCCAGCGACCTCGAGGTCCAAGGGACGGGCTGCGTGACCAACACCCCGCGGAATTGCAAGATCGTCGTGTACCCGGAGGAGTCGCCCGCGACGGGGACGATCAACTCCGCAACGGGCACCCTTACGGTCACGGCATCCCTCGCGGACCTCGGCAGCCCGATCCAGGGCGACACGCTGTTCAGCGTGACGGCGTTGACCTTTGGCTACATCACGGGCGACCCCATCATGATGGATGCCGACGCGACGCGAGCCTTCGATTACCTGCTCGGGGCGACTACCCTTCCAACGAACTGCCCCGCAGGAACGACGTGCAAGGTGACCGGTGGCGGATACATCTATGTGGACCCTCAACAGGATCGCGGTAGCTTTAACATCGAACTGACCGTCGACTCCTCCGGAAGGACCCGTGGGAAGATTAGCTACCGAGACCCGGCGGCCGCGTTGGCCTTCCGAACGCTGCGGATAACCTCTGTCCGACTCGATGGAAACACCGCAACGATCAAGGGCACCGGTAGCGCAAACGGAATGGAGACCGGCTTCGTCGTCAAGGTCGAAGACAAGGCCGAACCGGGTGTTGGACAGGATACGTTCTCCATACAACTCGAGACGGGATATTCGAAGTCAGGAGTGCTCCAGGGCGGCAACATTCAGATCCACTGACAACCTCCCTCCCAGCCGGTGCGAATCAAGAGGGTCGCTCAAAGTCTAGCGCTCGCTCGCCCGGAAGCTCCTCGCCCCGACGTCACGTGAGCAGGCTCGCCTTCCGGATCTCGATCTTCGTCCGCGGGCGGTCTTTGTCATCCTTCGGCGCGCGGCTGATCGCGTCGACGACTTCCATCCCGCCCACGACGCGGCCGAACACGGGATGCTTCCGATCCAGCCTGAGGTTGTCGACGACGTTGATGAAGAACTGGCTCCCGCCCGTGTTCGGACCCGCGTTCGCCATCGAGATCGTGCCCCGCCCGTTGCGGTTATTTGGCGGGAGCTCGTCTTTGATCGAGTACCCCGGACCTCCCATCCCCGTGCCCTCGGGGTCTCCGCCTTGAATCATGAAGTTCGGAATCACGCGATGGAAGATTGTTCCATCGTAGAAGCCCTGCCCGACGAGCTTGCGGAAGTTGCCCGCCGTGATCGGCATCGTCTCGTCGAGCAGCTCGATCTTCACATCGCCCATCGTCGTCTGGAGAAGGACGGTCGTCATGCAGGCGCCATCCGCTCCGCCTACGTAAAGGATGTTGCCCGATCGCACCTGACCCGCTAAGGACTTCCGCGATTCGGAGAGCGAGGGGGCTCGTCGCGCTTCCGCCTCCGCCGCACGAACCAGATGAGGAAGACCGCCGCGATGGCGGCACGTGTAGGACAGCGCATCCCCGTCGGGATCCCACGCGATGACGGTGAACGTCTGGGTTGCGCCGGCACCAACGGTCAGGGGGCCGAGTCCGGGGGTGCTCGAGGTGATCTGAGGCGCTCGGTCTCCAACCGTGATTGTCTGCGCTGTGCGATTCGAGATCCCGAGGTTGTCCACGACCGTGAGCTCAACCCGGAAGGTTCCCTTCCTGCCGTATGCATGCGACACCTGGACCCCGGTTCCGAAGGATCCGTCCCCGAAGTCCCACGCATAGGTCACGATCTTGCCGTCGGGACCGCGAGAAGCCGATGCGTTGAAGGTTACTGTCGCCCCGACCACGGGTGAGCTCGGACTCGTCGTGAAGGAGGCAGCTGGCGGCGCGTGAACGACGACGTCCCGGTACGCCGTCGCGGTGAACGATTCGTTGTCGGTGACTGTGAGTGTCACGTTGAATGTGCCGAACGTCGGGTATGCGTGCGTCGTCATGGCCTCGCTCCCTCCCGTCGAATCCCCGAAATCCCAGGCATATGAGACGATGGCTCCATCCGGGTCCGAAGAGCTAGAGCCGTCAAAGGTCACGGTCGCCGCCACGAGCGCGGGATTCGGATTCGCGGTGAAGGAGGCGATCGGCGGTTTGCCGGAATCCCAATACCGATAGATGGTCGTGGGCGTCGTCAGCCAGATCGCCCCGTCCGGTCCGGCCTCGACCTCGATGATCGCCAGCGGCGCGGTCCAGAGGATCGTATCCGATGCCACGAAGTCGTAGTTGGGCGGGACCAGGTCCAGCCGATGGAAGCGACCCGTGTTGCAATCGCCCATGAACAGGTCCCCTTGCCACGTCGGGAAGGATGGTCCCCGGGGGATCGCCGCGTTCGTCGGGCAGATCGTGGTCCCCCACCACCAGATCGGCAAGACGGGATTCGGACCGTCCCGGTTCGTGTCGGAGGGCGGCGGCAGGCTCCCGCACGCGGCCGTTGGTCCCCAGCCGTAGTTGCTCCCGGCCGTGAGCAGGTTCACTTCGTCGTTGCAGTTCGGGCCGTTCTCGGTGACGTACACGCGGCCCGTGATCGGATGGAACGCGAGGCCGAACATGTTCCGGTGTCCATACGTGTACGTGAGGTTGTACCAGGCGGGGTTGCCGTAGAACGGATTGTCGCTCGGGGCACTCCCGTTCGGGTACATCCGAAGGACCTTTCCCAACGGGCTCATCGGATCTTGGGAGAGAGACGGATTCGCGTTCTCGCCGACGACCGCGTACATTTTCCCGTCCGGCCCGAATGCGATCACGCCGCCGTTGTGGTTCGTCGCACCGCTCAGGGGAGGCATCCGGAGGATCACGGTGTAGGAGATCCCGGTGTCCCCGCTCGCGAGGATTCGGACGATGCGATTGTAGATCGTTCCGTTCGTGAGGTCGTCGTACGTCTGGTACGCATACACGTATGGGGTCGCGGGAAACCCCGGGTCGAGCGCGAGGCCGAGCAGACCCCGCTCTCCGGCATTCTGGGTGTTCGGGAGCGTGTAGAACGGCATCGGCAGTAGCGTCCGGTTCGCGAGATAGATGATGCGGATGATCCCGGTGTCCTTCTCGGCGAAGAAGATCCGGCCATCCGAGGAGAACGCGAGGGCGATCGGAAAGTTCAGCCCGCTCTTGTAGACCTCGATCTGACCTGCGGCGGAGACCGGTGACGCGGGCGCGAGAATCGCGACGGAGCCCGCGACAATCAGTGCGAGAAGTCCGATGGAGATCGCGCGGCGCACGGCCGGAGTATGGTCAGCCCGCGCTTGAGGATGTTGACGCGGTTTCATCCCCGAGTGCGTCGGTCGGAGTCCTGTTCCCTACTGCATTCCCGGCCTTCGGCGGCCGAGCCACGCGAACAAGCCTACCGGCAGGATGCTCCCCAGGAAAGCGAGGTACACCCACGCCGCCGGAGCGCTCCAGTTCACGTCGCCGGCATACCGCGCAACCGCGACGAATTGCAAGACCGCGAAGGCGATGTAGCCGCCGGCCAGTGGCCGGATTCGGAGGAAGTCGTTCTCCCGGTTCGCATGGAACGCCGCGAAGCCGATTCCGACGAACCATGCTCCGATCGCCCGCGCCGTCAAGGGGGTCAGGGTCCACGGCCACGCCGACCCGACGATGGTCGGCACGAGCAAGAGGCCGACTCCGACGGCGAGCATGCCTCCTCCTTGGACGAGCACCGTGATTCGCATCCACATCGGGGCGGGGGGCCCGCGCGGCGGATCGCCCCCTGGCGTGCGGAGCTGCAGGAGTCCGATCACGAGCATGGCGACCGGCACGCCGGCGTAGATCGCGAGCCAGAACCAGGCCGCGGCTTGGGCGCTCGGGGTCCCGCTCGAGAAGTGGAAGCTGTCGAAGTGGACCAGCGTGACGACGAGCGTGAGCGTGGTGAATAGCCAAATCGCGGGGACCGCGATCCGGGCCTTCGCCCATGTCGCCTCGCGGGCAGCGAGGACCTCCACGGGGACCGCCGCCCAGTAGGCGGCTCCGAGGAAAGCCGCCGTGATAGGCGACAAGATCGTCCACGCGAAGTAGGCGCCTGTTTGCGCCGTGAAGACGGTGAGTTGGAACCCCGCAAGGAACACGAGGACACTCGCCGCGTAGAGGAGGTATCGCATCAGGGTGGTCAGCGGGCGAACGCCTGCTTCTGGCTCGGAACCCCTCATGCCGCAAGTCCCGTTCGCGGGAAACGACCAGGGCCATAAGAAGTATCTCGGAGAACCAATCGTCCGGGCCTCTGATCGAAATTCCGCCAGCGAGCGGCGGGCTCGCGCTTTTCTACCGTCTCGGTGTTTTCTGGACCATGTTTCTCAGCTACACCGGCATTCGCGTGACGGACTTGGACCGATCCGTGCGGTTTTACACAGAATGGTTCGGCTTGAAGGAAATTCTGCGGGAGGACGTCAGCTCGGCGGGCGGAGGAACCGCGGTGCTCCTTCGAGACCCGCAATCGGGACAACGCCTCGAGCTCAACTGGTACCCGAAGGGATCCGTCTACGGCGGCCCGTACGTGCCGGGCGAGGGGCTCGACCACGTCGCATTCTACGTCGACGATGTGCCGGCGCTGTTGCGGAGGTTGAAGGCGAACGGGGTCGAACAGATTTCAATCGACCCAAAGCTCGCGGAGCCCAGACCGCGAAGCGCTCCGAACTGGTTCCTGGTCCAATACGTGAAGGATCCGGACGGCAATTGGATCGAACTCTACCAGCACCAAGGATCGCACCGAGCCTACGATCCGGATCGATGGTGAGGCAAGGCCGAAACGGCACCGCCGAGTTTTCCAATCACCGGCGACCGGGCCTGGGTCGCCACCGCGACGGTCCACCGCCTGATCGGGTTTCCCGCTCGCGACGTGTGCCTTCGTGCCCGCGGACTTTCGGCGGCGGAGGCGCACGGTAGTCGAAGTCCGGCAGAGTGACGCGGGGGATCGACTTGCCGAGGGCCCGCTCGATTCCCCGGAGATCCCCTTCGTCGTCCGGCGTCACGAATGTGATCGCCTCGCCGGCGGCCTCCATCCGGGCCGTCCGACCGACCCGGTGCACGTAGTCCGTGGGGACCGCCGGGACGTCGTAGTTGATGACGTGAGAAATGCCCTCGACATCGATCCCGCGGGCCGCGACATCCGTCGCCACGAGGATCTGGTGCCGCCCGCTCCGGAACCCCGCGAGCGCCGTCTCCCGTTGGCTCTGGCTGCGGTCTCCGTGGATCCGAGCGACGTCGAAACCGGCCGCACCGACTTGGCGGGCCACGCGGTCCGCGCGCCGCTTCGTCCGCACGAAGACGAGGACCGACATCATGTCCTCCCGACCGAGGAGCCGGACGAGGAGGGCGGTCTTCAGGTGCTGGGGGACCGGGTAGACTTCGTGACGAATCGTCGAGGGAGGCCGATGGGGTGGCGAGACGGAGATGCGGACGGGATTGCGCATGATCGTTCTGGAAAGGGCCTCGATCTCGGACGGCATCGTGGCGGAAAACAGGAGCGTCTGGCGGTCTCGCGGAAGGGCGCCAACGATCCGCCGAACGTCCGGAAGGAATCCCATGTCGAGCATGCGGTCCGCCTCATCGAGGACGAGGACCTCGAGACCGCGGAAGTCCACGTTCCGGCGGGACATGTGGTCGAGGAGCCGGCCCGGCGTCGCGACCACGACATCGACTCCCGAGCGGAGGGCGTGTTCTTGAGGCGTCATTCCGACGCCGCCGTACACGGCATGGCCGCGGATCCGCGTCCCCTTCGCGAGGCCGCGGAGGGCGACTTCAATCTGGGCTGCAAGCTCGCGGGTCGGGGAGAGGACGAGGGCGCGGGTTTTTCCGGGTGATTGCTTGAGGAACCGCTGAAGGATTGGGAGGAGAAACGCCGCCGTCTTGCCGGAACCGGTCTGGGCCGTCCCGATCACATCCCGGCCAGCAAGGATCGGAGGAATCGCCTCGCGTTGGATCGGAGTTGGGGTCTCATAGCCAAGCCCGTCGACGGCTCGCACCAGGGCGGGATCCAGGCCGAGATCCGAGAAGGAAGATCGATTCTCCATCGCGTGCGGTACGGTGTCCCGACGATAAGCGTTGCGGAGCTCCGAGCGCGCTGGCCAGGCCTGATCGCCTCGGGCCGCTCCGAAAGACGGGGCAGGTCCAAACACTGATCCACAAATCCTCAAGCCAAGCTCCGGAGTTTGGGCGAAATCCAAGATGCCCACCGCTACAGATCTTGCTCCCCTCGTGAACGCGTACACGATTGGCACGGGCCCGACCAAAACGATCTCGATCCCGAACGCCTCCGCGCTCGCTGCTCTCCAGGACGTAACGGTCCCGGGGACTCTCATCAAAAAGCAAGTTATTGCTCTTAACCCAAGGACCGGGCGCCGACAGGTCTCGCTCGGCGCGCGAGGGGGGACGTACGGCATCGAGACGGACGGCGATCTGCACTTCTGCCTGGGGGCCCGCCCGCTCCAGCCCCACATCACGTGCGAGCTCCAGAACGCGAAAGCCTGGCTCGCCACGTTTCAATCGGCCGTGGGCCAGCCGATCACGGTCGCCGGCTTCTTCCGTTGCCTGTTCGAACATCCGGGTTTCGCCTCGAACGACGACGCTCACATCTTCGAAATCCACCCGGTCCGCGCGATGACCCTGGCTGGGCAAATCCTACCGTTCAACGTGGACATCCCGGAACAACGGTCGATCCACACCTGGACCTCGCCGCATCCCTTGAACGATCAAGACGGCCGCATCCGCGTCGCCTACGACCAAAGCAAGGACACATGGACCTTTGCGAACATGGACGGCAAAGACGAGAATTACGTTCGCGTCGCGGGCCTCGTGAGCAACGTCAATCTGAACGTGTCCGGCGGTGCGCCGGCAACCTTCACCTTCACGAGCCCCGACATTGGACATCCGATCCAGGCGCTCTGCCTTCAGGGCACGACGGCGGCGCGGGAATTGCGTCAGCTCACCTCGAATGCGGTCACGATGGTTGCGCTTCGGAACATCGATCTCCAACAAGCGCTCGCCAGTCGGTACGTCATCAATCTCCTCGCCATCGACATCCGAACCGGAGGATAGTCGTTTGACTCTCATCTGCGCGACTCGACTGCTGAAGAACGCTCGACACGTCCAAGCCACGGCCCCCGAGGTTCTCCCTCGAGTCGAGCCCCTTCAGGGTTTCGGCAGCCGGGTTCCCGACCGCGTCCTTTCGCGGCTCCATACCGCCCTCCGACCCGACGACCTGAAGGCTTATCCGGAACTCGCGGCCGCCCTCCGGAGGGCCCCGGTCCCGAGGCCTCGGACGGTTGCCACGGAGCCGCTTTTCCAAGGGACGTTCGTTTTCGTCCAGGTGACGTTCCGCACCTCGTCCGGCTCCGCGGCGGTCGACGCCCGCGATCTCAAGACCGCGATCGCCTACTCGAAGCGCGCGGTCGAACCGATTTCACGATATGCGGCACAGTACGGAACGAACCGTCTGGCGGTCTCTCCGTCGGTCATCCTCTTCGAGGCGAGCGTGCCCGGTGGGCAGTACAACGATCAGACGCTGCAAGGATGGGTCCGTTCCATCGTCGCCCCAGGTGGGCTCCCGACGAACCCGTGCCTCATCATTCTCAATCCACCCGAGGTCGTGAACGCGGATGCTGACCCGAGGAAGGGCATCGGAGGGTACCACAATTTCGCGGGCGTCCCGTACATCTTCGTGAATGCGATGGGCAGTGGCTTCACGATTCCGGATCCTGCGAACGTCTTCGCACTCGCCCTAAGTCATGAAATCGCGGAGACCGCGGTCGATCCACGCGCGGACGGGGTGAACCCGGAGGTCTGCGACCCTTGCGGGCCCAATTGTCAGACCGTGTGGATCGACTTCTTTGATGAGAAAGGCGCATACCTCCGCACCACTCAGTCGTTCCCTCCGTCCTTCCCGTATGCGTTCTTCATCAACGCAATCGTCCGGCCCGAGGCGTCGACGCAGTGTCCGGCTCCGGGCTCCGGATGCAATTACGCTCCTCCGTGAGACGGATGCGATGTCTTCCACTCTGTCCGACCGCGATGGTGTGACCATCTGGACCATCGGCCACTCGACCCGCTCGTTCGACGAGTTCCTCCCGCTCCTCACCACGAACCGGATCGAGTTCCTCGCGGATGTTCGGCACTTCCCCACGTCGCAACGAGCGCCTTGGGCCAAGAAGACCGTCCTCGCCTCCGAAATGAGCGGGAGAGGGATCGAGTACGAGCATCTCGAGGCGCTCGGCGGGTTCCGCAAGCCGGTACCCAACAGCGTCAACACCGGATGGCGAAACGCAGGGTTCCGGGGCTACGCCGACTACATGGCCACGGCGGAGTTCGCGACGGCCGTCGAACGCCTCATCGCACGCGCCGCGGCGAAGCGAACCGCGATCATGTGCGCCGAAGCGGTCCCGTGGAAATGCCATCGTTCGCTGCTTTCGGACAGCCTCCTGGCCCGAGGCGTCCGCGTGATCCACATCCTCTCCGGGGGCAAGACCCAGGAGCACCGGCTCACACCATTCGCGCGCGTCCACGGCGTCCAGGTCACGTATGCCGGCCCGCGCAAAGCGGCTTAAAGTTCGAGGCCGTTGACGCGACGGCAATGGAACGCGAAGTGCGCATCGAAGCCGCCAACGGAATCGTGGTTCGCGGCTGGCGGAGCGGGGAAGATGGCCTGTTCCTTCGCGTCCGGGGACAGGGCGACGAAGTCCGCCTGGTCTGCCGATGCGGTCGCAGCCATTGGATCATAAGGGAGCAGTCTGCTTCGGGACGTGCCTCGCTGCTCGTGACCTGTCACACCTGCGGCACGAGAGGCTCCTTCGTCATGGAAGGCGTGACCTTGCCGGCTCCATGATTCGAGCTATCGGAGCGCGTACCCGCCGTCCACGACGATCGTTTGTCCCGTGACGTAGGATGCGTCGTCCGAAGCGAGGAAAGCGACGACCTTCGCGACTTCCTCCGGCGTCCCCCACCGTTTCAGAGCCGGCTCCTGCGCGAGAGCGGCGCGGTCCGCGGCCTTCGTCCCGCGGCGGGTCGCCTCCGAGCCGATGCTCCCCAGCGCGAGCGCGTTCACGCGAATCCCCTTCGGCCCATAGACCAGCGCGAGGGCCCGGGCCAAGGCCAGAATTCCGGCCTTCGCGACGAGATACGGAATCCCGACCGTGTCGCCCGTCAAGGCGGGCGTCGATCCGATGAGGATGATACTTCCGCGCCGCGCCTTGACCATGGAAGGCAAGAGCGCTTGGCACACAAAGATCGATCCGAGCAAGTCGATGTCGAGGGGGGCGCGCACCTCGGCGGGTGCGAGGGCGACGTACTCCTTGTACCACTCCTCGTCCCGGAATGGATGACCCGCGAAACATGCGCCGATATCGAGACGTCCGAACGATTTCAATGCGTCCCCGACGAGCCTCTTGCAATCCGGCGGGTTCGATACGTCCGCTTTGACCGCGATGGCTTTGTGACCGAGTTCCTCGATGGCACGGACAGCCGACTCGGCGGCCTCTTTCCCTCGGTTGTACTGCACCGCGACGTCGGCCCCCTCCTTGGCGAACTCCAACGCGGCCGCGCGTCCAATCCCCCCGCTGCCGCCCGTCACGAGGGCTGCGCGGCCGTCGAGACGACCCACGACGGCCCGACCCGCACGGAGCGTAATAAATCCTCGGACTCCGATCACGGGGCGGTCGAGCCGACCGGGCGAACAGTGAGATATACTCGGCAAAGCGTCCGGAGTCCGGCCATGCGTCCCCCCGTCCGGATCTCCACGGAGTTTGCGTTTCTCCTGTCCGGTGTTTTCATCATGCTCGTCGCTTGGGCCCTTAACCTAATCGGAGTCCTCGCGGGCCAGACGAGCTCGGGTCACGGCGTGAGCGACGTTTACCTTTGGCTCATCCTCATGTTCCAAGGGCTCGCATTCTCCACGATGGGCGTCGTCGGTTCGAACTACCGCGAGCTCATGGCGAACCCGGTCCTCAGGAAGCGATACCTCGTCGGATTTCTCCTCATCGCGGACGGAGGGCTCCACCTGCTCGCGCTGAATCAACACCTCGATAACGTAGCGGCCGCGGCGTTTTTCGCGATTGTTTCCCCCGTGCAGATCGTTGGCGGAATCGTGTTCCAGTTCCTCCCCCGCGGACTCGACCGCGCGTGGCTTCTCTTCACGGCCTTCTTGATCGCCGCCTTCGTCGTCACCCGGACCGTTCCGATCTGGCCAATCGGCTACGTGGAGGACGTCGACCCTCTCGGGCTGTTCTCAAAGCTGGTCGAACTCGGCACCGTCGTGATCCTCGTCTCCCTCGTTCGTGCCGATCGCCTGGCGAAGACGACTCGTTCTTCCTCGTTGCCGGTCAACGGCCAGTGATCGCCGTTGTCTCGGCCGCGCGGGACGCAACGCGGCACTTCAGACGAGTTGGCCCACGAATCGTCGGGGATCTTGCATCTGGAAGAGCTAGCACGACGCGTGGCACAAGAACGGCGCGATCATGCCCTTCTGCCGGTGGCCGGACACGGGACAAATATAGTAGAAGTCCCCGAGCTGGCTGAGATTGATCTTGACTTGCCGGACTTCGCCGGGAGTGAGGAGATCCGTTTTGTTCAAACCGCCGAGAAATGCCCCAGCCGTGGAAATAATCTGGAATCCGTGGAAATTTATGCCGGTGTTCTTCAGCGTAATCGTGACGGTCCCGTTGACCGCGCAGATGGTGGGACCGCCCTTGGCGAACTGATTGAAGCCCCACTCGTGCTCGCTGAGCTGGACGTTCGCCCCGGTGAGGATCGCTCCGCCTCCGAGCTGAAGGGCGGGCGGGAATACGAGGTTCGTCCAGATGAGGCCGATCCACGCGAGCCCCACGAGACCGGCTACGATTCCTGCGGCCACATCGATCCGGAACGGTTTCTTCGTCAACCTCAATTCCTCCCTAGGGAAGCGAACCGTGGTGCGGCATCACCACGGAGTAAAGCAAGGCAATGAACAGAGGGACGACGGTGAGGAGCGAGATCGCGGCGAAGACCGCGACGGGGCGCGGACCGTACCGTCCGTGCATGTACACGAGGAAAATGAAGAACGCCTGGAGGGAAGCGATCGCGATAATCGCGGCTCCCGCGAAGGCGCCTAGAATGCTCCCGTCGACCGCGATGAGCAACTCGACGATCAGCCCCAGCATGAGAATGCCATACACCGCGGCGTACTTCGTTTCATCGATCAACGTCACCCCTCACAGCAGATAGAGCAAGGGAAAGAGGAAGACCCAGACCGCGTCGACCATTCCCCAATAGATCCCGAAGATTTCCACCGCACCCGCGGCCTGTGTCGTCGAACTCGCCTTGAGCGCCTTGACCATGAGGTAGACGAGGGCGGTGAGACCCGCGACCACGTGCGCGCCGTGCACGCCCGTCAGGACGTAGTAGATGCTCGACGCCGTGTTCGTCGAGAAGGTGAATCCGCCAGCGAACAGCTCGCGCCACTCGAACGCCTTGTTTACCATGAAGAACGCGCCGAGGGCGAACGTCGCGACCAAGGAGCCTTGCAGACCGCGGTACGATCCTCTCCGCGCGAACGTCAGCGCGAAGACCATCGTGAGTCCGCTCGTCAACAAGACGATCGTGTTGAACCCTCCGAAGAAGATGTTGTGGACCTCCCCGGGCCTTGGCCAGACGAATCCGGTCAGCAGGCTGTTCATCCGGAGGAACACGTATGCGCCGAATAGCGTCCCGAAGAACGCGATCTCGCCGAAGATGAAGAACCACATCCCGAGGGAGACGTTCTCGAGTCGGGCGAACGGCCACTTTTCCCCGACCGCCTCGATCGGCTCCGAGAAACGTCCGCGGAGCGTCTCGCGGCCCCACCCGATGAAGGCGACGGCGAGGATCCCGGTCCCCAGGAAGAGCGCGGGCAGGCTCATGAGGAGTCCCCACAACGCAATACCGGCTCCCGCGGCGACGACGATCGGCCAATGGCTCCAATGCTCTTCGTGAGACCCGGCTCCATAGCCGGCGTCCGCGTGGCCGCCGTCCGCCATGGCCACCGGCCGGTACGTGACGCCGGTCGCGGAAATGACGGGGACCCCCTCCGGGAAGTTGAATTCCGGCGGCGGGGATGGCACGCCCCATTCGAGCGAGTATCCGCCCCACGGATCCTTGTCGGCGGCCGGGCCGCGGCGGGCACTCCAGAGCAAATTCGCGAACATGATCAGTTGCGAGATCCCGAAGGTGAACGCCCCGAAGGTGATGAGGAAATTGTAACCGACAAAGAGGGAGCCGATGTAGAACCCCGCATTGAGACTACTGCCGTACGTGAAAATGCGTCGCGGCATGTCGTAGAGAAGGTGCATCGGGAAGTAGAGCAGGTTGAATCCGATGATGTAGACGACGAAGTGAATCTTCCCGAGTCGCTCATTGTACATGCGACCCGTAATCTTGGGGAACCAGTAGTACAGACCGCCGAAGAGACCGGTCAATCCGCCGCCGACGATCGTGTAGTGGAAATGGCCGACGACCCAGAAGGTGCCCCGGAACGCCGTGTCGAGCGCGACGGATGAGTTGAACACCCCGGTGATGCCCCCGATGATGAACAGGCCGAGCGATCCGACCGCGAACAGCATCGGCGTCGCGAATCGGATCGAGCCGCCCCGCAGTGTAAGGATGTAGGCTATGACGATGATTGCGAACGGGATCGAGATGAGTTCGGTCGTGACGTTGAAAGCCTCCAGGAGGCTTTGTGAGATGCCGGTCATGAACATGTGATGAGCCCACACGGTGAAACTCAGGATGCTCGCGATCGCGAGGCATGGGATGATGATCTTCTTCGCATAGAGCGGCCGGCGGCTGAACGTCGACAACAGGTCTCCGGTGATCCCGAAGCCGGGCAACAGGAGGACGTACACCTCCGGGTGGCCGAAGAACCAGAACATGTGGTCCCAGAGGAGAGGACCGCCTTGGGTCGAGGTGAAGAACACGGTCCCAAAGGTGCGGTCCGAGATGAGCAGGGTGAGGGCCGACACGAACGAAGGGAACGCCCACAGCATGAGGAGGCTGGTGAAAATCCAGGCCCACGTGAACAAGGGCAGCTTCATCAGCGACATCCCAGGAGCGCGAAGCCGGAAGATCGTGACGAGGAAGTTCACCGTCGACACGATGCTCGATGCCATGAGGAGCATCAGCGCGAGCCCCATCATCGAGCCGCCAACCGCGGGGCTGAACTCGACGGTGTTCAGCGGCGCGTACGTCGTCCATCCCCAGTCCGCTGTCCCGCCCCCCGCCAAGAAACTCGACAAGGCGAGGAGGCCGCTCGCGAGGTAGACCCAATAGCTGAGCGCATTGAGCCGGGGAAACGCCATGTCCCGCGCGCCGATTTGAATCGGCACGAAGTAGTTCGCGAACGCGGCGCCGAGCGGGGTCAGGACCCAGAGGAGCATAAGCAGGCCGTGCGTCGTGACGGCCTGGTTGTACTCATCCGGTTGAAGGAACGTATTGGACGGAATCGCGAGTTGCGTCCGGAACGTGAGGGCGAGCAGGCCTGCGGCCACGAAGAAGTAGAGCGAGGTCAACAGATACAGGATGCCGATGTCTTTGTGGTTTGTCGTGAAGAGCCATCGTTTCAGAGGGTGCCAGTCCACCATGTGATTCCCCGATTACCCCGTCAGATACCAGTCATGGAAGTTGTCCGCGCTCAAGACAAGGAGATCCGCTATCATGAGGGCGTGGCCGGTCCCGCAGAGTTCGTAGCACCGAATCGCCTCCGGGTAAATGTCGACCTTCTCCGCCACGAACCACGCTTGGTTGATCCGACCGGGGATCGCGTCCCGCTTAATCTTGAGGAGCGCGACGCCGAACGAGTGGAAGACGTCCGCGCTGGTGATGTTCAGGACGACCGTTCCGCTCCAGCAACCTCGGACCGCCGGGGTGCAGGTGCTGTTCAGGACGGGGACTCGAAGTTCGCCGATCAGCTCCCGGGCGTTGGGATAGACGAATCGCCAACCCCACTGGAATCCGATTACGTCGACGTACAGGGCGTTCGGGTCGTTCGGCGGGTTCTGCAGAAATGCATTGAGCGCAAAGGTGTTGAGCGTGAGGCCGAAAAACAGGGAGACCAACAGGGCGGTCAAAATTGCCGCGAGCGCGGGGTTCCCGCGGTCTTCCATGACGCCAACTCGCGGCGCGTCTTTCGGTTCTGCGGTCCCCGGTTTTCGCCGGTACTTCGCGAGGAAATAGAAGAACATGACGAAGACGGCCCCGCCGACGATCACCGCGGCGATGATGTACAGTGAGAACAACGACTGCCATTGCTCAGCCGAAGGGGCCAGAGCCGGCACGAGGCCCGGTAGTCCCGGTCGGGCGTAAAAAGGTTTCAATCCACGCGGGCGCGTTGTTCAGAATCTTTAAGCTAGGATAACTGATGCCCCGCCCGAGAAGGGGTCATGATGGAGGCTGAACCGTCGTCCGGCACGGCCGCAGGAGCCGCGCCGAAGAAGGGCGCTTTGTGGATCGCGATTGCGATTGTCGTCGCGGTCGCAATCACCGCGGCCGTCATGGACTTGGCGATCTTTCCCGCGTTGGCGCCATCTCAGAATTACGTCAGGGTCCACATCATGACCTTCGACGTCGGATATGATCGCGCCAACTTCAATCCGGAAATCGATGCGAAGGCGGGGCAGCTCATCATCATCGAGATGAACAACAGCGGGACGATGGATCACGAGTTCCTGTTGTTCGACAAGGACCGCGCAACCATCTTGACATCGGCCAAGTACGCCCTCGCGCTCGCTGAGTCGCACCACACTGGATATCTCACGAACGAGTCGATCGGGAATGACACGGTCGACGAGTACACCGGGTACCACGATTCCTGGGCGAACTTGAGCCGTGTTGGCTGTCCGGATTCGTGCATCGATCACGACGTCGCCGCCGACGGCGGGATCACCTTGTTCTGGTTCGTCATCAATACCCCGGGCAACTACTTCTTCGCGTGCCACCAGGTGGACCGGACCGACTGGAAGATCCACCAGGACAAGAATATGTGGGGCACCGTTGTCATCTCGGCCTGACGCGTAGAAACCGCATCCGGTCTGCCCCGCGTCTTTCGCCGCCGACTCGGGCGTAAGTCGACGCGGAGGCTTCGACGGAGGTCGAGGGAACGTCCGGCAGCAACACATTCGTGAGGAAGGAGATCACGGTCCACAGGAGGACCAGCGTCACGATCAGCAAGAGCGTTGAGAATCCGAGGAGCCGCGAAAACGCGGATGCTGAGCCCATCCCTCCCATGAACGCAATCGGCGCAACGTAGGCGAGGAACAACCCAGAGACGGGCCCGCCGGCGCAGGCGGGGCATATCACCGCGAGCCCGAGGAGAGGACCCGGGAGGGTTCTCGCGGCTCGTTGGCTCGTCGCGATGACCTGGAAGGCCAGCGCGAACACGAGTCCCGAGAGAAGCGACAGTGCCGCAGCCGCAGCGACCGAATATGGCCGGAGCTGGATGCCAAAGGTGGTCGTGGGCGCCCAGGCGATCCCGGGACCGTAGCCGATCGCGCTTTCGATGACGACGAACACCGGTTGCAGCGAACCCGAAAGGTCTACGACAAAGATGCCTTGCAGGAGCGCGTACGCGACCGCGTAGACCAGCGCGGAGATCGCCCAAACCTTGCGAACGTTCCTCCCGCGAGCCCGAAGGACTCGAATGTTTGGGACGAGAAACGCGCTCGCGCGGCGCATCGCCGGGCCAGTCTTCGGAGGGACGAGGTCGGGACTGAAGTACAGCCGGAAGAACGCGTAGAGCACAAGGATCGAAGCGTCGATCCAAATCAAGGGCGCAAGCGAGACGAACCAGTCGAGCACGACATCGGTCCGAATCTCGCGAAGGACTTCACCGAACTCCGCGAACGACAGCGCCATCAGAATCAGCGAGAGCTCGAGCCAAACGATCCGAGTCCGCATTCAGGTCCGCAAGGAAGACCGAGGAAAAGAAGTTTCCCGAGCAACGCAAAAAGGCATTATACCGACCGCATGATGGCCGCGTCGCGGGGGTAGCTAAGCTCGGACAACGGCGCCGGACTTAAGATCCGGTCTCGCAGGAGTTCGTGGGTTCAAAAGCCTCGCGCGGGCGCGCGGGGCGGAAATTCCCATCCCCCGCACACTCGTTCACCATTCCATCATGATAATTGCGGAAAACATTTATCCGGGGCAATCTTCTCGCGACGCCCGAGGCATGGACGATGAACCGATCTGGGAAGGCCCTCTGGGTCGCGACTCTGACGTTTGCATTCGTAGCATCCGCGATCGCGGTCGTTCCGGCGCGGGCGGACACAAAGAGCTTCACGCTGTACGGGGGCATGTCCACCGGCTGGGGGTTCTCGAGTGCGTCCCAGTCAAACCCGGGTCCTACGATCATCGTGAATCGCGGGGATACAGTCGTCCTCACACTAAACTCGGTTGACCCCGCAAGTACGACGCACAACTGGTTCATCGACTACAACAACAACCTCACGGCGGATACCGGCGAGCCGAAATCGAGTGACTTCAGCGGAACGACGGCTGGCAGCTTCACGTTCACGGCAAGCCAGGCCGGGACCTTCACATACCGCTGCGCCTACCATCCGACGACGATGAAGGGCGTCATCGTGATCCAGTCCCCGCCGACGTTCGAGTTGTATGGCGACGGCATCCGGGGATGGGGGCTGCAGAACACTACGACGGGCATCAC
>VBME01000198.1 GCA_005878995.1 Methanobacteriota archaeon
GGCTCAGGATCCGATCGATCTCTTCCCAGGTGTCCCAGCCGACATCGGCGACCCACACCTCGGAGGTACCGGGCCGGATCGTGAACCGGAACGGGTTGCGGAGTCCGTACGCCACGATCCGCTGGGCGTTCGCGTCGCCGGTGTTCGGATTGCCGGGTGCCGCGGCCCCTGTGACCGGGTCGAGACGGAGGATCGCCCCGTCCAACGTCGTGGGATCGGACGTCGTCTGGTTGTCCTGGCTGCGGAGCGCCCCGCCTTCCGCGGTGGGAGGCGTCTGCGTCCCCCCGACGCCACCCGGTGGATCTCCACACGGATTCTTCGGGTTCCCCGCTTGGCCATAGTCCACGTAATTGAAGGATGCCCCGTCGCCGGCGGAGGAGTACAACATTCCGTCCGGGCCGAAGGCCAGCGAGCCGATCGAGTGGCTGGGGAACTGTTGACACCAATCGTTGATCAGCACCTGTTCGGGGCCCGCCGTGTTGCCGTTGGCCTGGAACCGGGACAGACGGCCGCTCGCCACGCACCCGTCGGTCGTTGCCCCCGGTGGCGTCGGACAGGGGTCCGAATCGGCTCCGGCGGAACCCCACTTCGGAGCGGTGCCGCCGATTTCGGCGTCGTACGTATAGAGGGCGTAGACCCACGGGTCGGTCGGGAAGGTCGGGGCCAGCGCGAGGCCGAGCAAGCCGCGATCCCAGAAGTTGTACGCGTTGGTCCGGAAGTCGGCGAACGTCGTCGGCGACGTGTCGCTCAAGCTGTCGAAGACCAGAATGACGCCTCGCTTCTCCGCAACGAAGACCCGACCATCGGCGGCGAAGCGGACGGCGGTGGGATTCGTCAGGCCGCTGAACGCGACCGAGTCCGAAAAGCCCGCGGGGAGGGACTCGATCCCGAAGACGCTGCTCCCACCTGCGTGGCCGGAACGCGGCTGCGCAACGTAGAGCCCCACCAATCCCGTGATCGCGTTCGTTATGAAGAAAACCGCGACGAGGGTCGCTATGAATTTTCTATGTCCGCTCGACGACTCGAGACTGTCAATTAGCCCGCCTAGAGCATCCGCTCCCTGCACTGCCCCCACGCCCCGAAGAACCACTCACACAACGGACCCCCAATACTTCATTTTATGGTAACGACCCTCACGAAGAAGCGTGGACACACGGCGACTAAATCGAATCTGCGGTGGCCGTTTCCGGACCTACACCGCCGAGCGCCGCGGCAAGGGAGCGTCAGACTTCCGCTTTCTGCTACCAGTTCGTCGAGCCGGGCTCATTTCTGCATGTAGCGCGTGCTCTCGAGTTGGATCGTCTCTTTCCGGGCGCGGTCCGCCTCCGAAATGATGTCGACCGCGTGCTTCAGATTCCGATTGTTCGCGGCGATGCCCCAGAGACCAAGCAAGACCAACGCGACCGCGATCGACGGAGCGAACGCCCCACCCGCCACCGCCCCGGAGGCATTCTGAATGGCCGTCTGAACATTCGGCACGAGGGCGAGGATCCCGATCGTAAGTCCCACGATGAGGAGGATCGTCCAGAGGACCGTCAGGACAATCCGTTTTCCCACGTGCGCTTCCGAACTCGCGGGCATGGAAGAAATCCTTTCGGCCGCAAAGCACGAACCAGGGGCTAGATAAAGAATTGGTCGTGGGTCTCGACTTGGGGCATAGGTTCATGGGAACGCCGCGGCGTTCGCCGGGCGTGGCCGAGGGGCGGACCGGACCCTGGGCGTTCATCCGTCGGCTGCCGTGGTATCGGTTCGCGGCGGGGGCGCTCGCGGGCGGCGCGGGTCTCCTCGTGACGTTCGTTTTGCGCGTGTTCGGACTCGGTGTGTTCCTCCCGGAAGTCGCGGTCGACTTCGTCGTCGGCCGGATACCGGGCGGGATCGAGTCGTTCTTCATCCGGAGCCTAGGCGAGGGCGCGAAGCTCCTCGCGCTCCTGACGGCGTTGGTCGTCTTCCTCGTCCTGCCGGGCATCTACGCGGTCCTGTTCCGCCGCGTGCAAGCGTGGCTCAAGAATCGCTGGATCGTGATGGCGTTCTACACGTTCACCTCCGCGGGAATTCTCCTCCTCGCAATCCTCCCGCTCCTCGATGCGGGCTTCCTCGGCTCCAACACGTACGTCGGGGCCGGCTTCGCGACGTTGAGCCAACTCCTCGGCGCCTGGATCTATGCGGCCCTCCTCGATCACATCCTCGTCGACGTCGCCCAGGAGTACCCAGAAGGCTTCAGCCTCAGCCGCCGGCAATTCATCATCGGGAGCATCGGGGCGGTCGCGGTCGCCGCCCTGACGTTCTACGGCCTCGCGAGCCTCGTGTCGAGGAAAGGCCGGCTCGTGTTCGCATCGATTTCCGAGATGTTTGCGAACGAACAAACGCCGACCGAACGGTTCTACGTCGTGACGAAGAATTTGATTGACCCGGACCTCCATCCGGACGTGCAAGCGAAGCGTTGGCAACTCGACGTTACCGGGCTCGTATCGACTCCGACCACGTACTCCTACGGTCCACAGCCGCCGCCGAAGATCGATCTCCTCACCCTCCCCGCGATTTCGGAGTTCGTGACCCTCGAATGCGTGAGCAACGAAGTCGGCGGGAATCTGATTAGCACGGCCGTGTGGAAAGGCGTCCGCCTCGCGGACCTCCTCCAGGCGGCCGGTGTCGATCCCGCCGCGGATTGGGTCGTGTTCACCTGTGCCGACGGCTACACCGCGGCGGTCCCCATGGTGAAGGCGATGGACCCGGCCTCGCTCGTCGCGGTCCAGATGAACGGGGGAGAGCTGACGACCGCCCATGGCTACCCGGCGCGGATCATCGTCCCCGGGCTGTACGGGATGTTCCATGCGAAATGGATCACGAAGATCGAGGCGGTGACCGGGGCGGTCCTCGGGTATTGGCAACAGAAGGGCTGGACGAATTCGGACGACGGGAATGGCCGGATCCACACGGTCGCGATCATTGCGACGCCGCCGGACAACACGGTGGTCCAGGGCTCAGTCACAATCGGGGGTGTCGCATTCGCGGGCGACCGCGGAATCTCTGCGGTGGAGGTGCGGATGGATGGCGGCGCGTGGCGCACGGCGGCGCTCTCGCTGCCTCCGCTGTCGAACCTGACCTGGGTCCTGTGGACGCTCTCCCTAGGGTCACCGGCCAGCGGATCCCACAAGATCGAGGCCCGCGCCGTCGATGGGACCGGGATGCCGCAGGACGCGACGCCCGCCCCGCCGTTTCCGAACGGAGCCGCGGGGTACGACTCAATCACGCTACTCGTCGCGTAGCGACGTTGTCACGAGCTCTTAGCGACGCGACCGGTTCGAACGCCGAAGGCCACGATTCCGACTGCCGCCAAGGCCGTGACGATGCCAATCCACAACCACGTTGGGTCGTTCGACATGAACGACCCGAGGAGGTAGCCCGCACCTTGCAGCGCCCACACGGCGCCCGCCAAGAGGAGAATCACGCCGAGCACCACAACGACCGGACGCATGCGGGCGAGACCCGCGAGTCGGGTATAAGGGTTCCCCCCACTCCGGAGTTCACCGAAGGCCTTGCCGATCCGCCGTTGTCTCGGTTCCCCAGTCGTACAAGAGGTAGAACCGTTCCCGCCTCGATGGAAGTCGCACCCCTCCGACGAGCCACGGGTCCGCCATGCCGACCGCGTGCCAAACTTCGAGCCGCTCGAAATAGGCGAGCGATGCCTGCGTCCGCCTCAACGCCTCGGCAGGCATCGCGCTCGCGCGATGTACGGGCCGACGTCTGAAGTTCCAGACCGTCCAATCCGCCCACAGGTGGGATTTCTTCGGGATCGTCCTTTCCGTGTGTTGCACATCCGCGTCCAATGTCTGCGCGAGGGATGCATCGGAGCGGTAGACCTCGAGCTTCTCCTCCGCCTCATGCAACTCGTCTTGCATCGCCCGAACGACATCGTCGTCGGTCTCCAAGTCGTCGTGCGCCGCCGTTTCGATCGCTCGTGCCGGCCCGGGAATCGCCCGTCGCGCGGTCACCGAGTCACCGGTCAGCCGCCCGTCATGACGAGGCCTTCGTGTTCCTTCCAGCTCTTGTACAGCTCCTCGATTTCGTACGGCGGCGCGTGGCACGACAGGTATCGGAGCCGCCCCTTTCCGACGTTGCGGATCCCGTGCGTCGAGCCGGCGGGGAAGTACGCGGCCGTCTCAGGCCCGAGGACTTTCTTCTCGTGACCCGACGTCACCTCCCCGCGTCCCTCGAGGATGTAGTACATCGATTCGACCGTGCGGTGTTCGTGGACGGGAGTGCTACCGCCGGGCCGGACATCGACGACCGTGATCAGGAACTTCCGCGAGCCGACGTTGCTCGGGCTGATGACCTGGTACGAAAGGCTCTTGTCGCCTTTCAGGGCCTTCGCGCTCTTGCGCTGCACGATCTTCATGGGCCCGCCGCGAGGCCAAGGGGCGGCGGCCATTTGGAGTTTCCGCAACGTCCCTCGCACAAGGGTTAAATGGCCTCGGAAGGGTTCGCGGCCCGATGGTCCGCGTTGAGGTCATCGCCTACACGCCGACCGAGTTTCTCGAGGAACACGACATCACGATCGACCGGTGCCGAGAACTCCTGGATACCCATACGGTAACGTGGGTGAACGTCGTCGACCCGGATGGGCCGACCGTTGAGGCGCTTCAGAAGGTCTTCGGGCTTCACCCGCTCGCCCTCGAGGACGCCCAGAATGAGGACCTCGCGCCGAAGGTCGAGCTGTACGACACGACGGTCTTCATCGTCGCGCGGACGATCGTTTGGGCGGAAGAGCTCGACACGGATCAACTCTCCGTCTTCGTCGCGAAGAAGTTTCTCATCACGATCCACGACAAGGTGTTCCCCCAACTCGAAGAGACGCGGATCCGCCTGAGAAAGGGAGACCCCCGCCTCCTGAAGTCCGGGGCGGACTTCCTCGCGTACACGATCCTGGACGACCTCGTCGACTCGTACCTGCCGCACCTCGACCGCCTGCAGAACATCTTGGACGAACTCGAAGAGAAGGCGCTCGAAGACCCGAGCCGCGAGACCGCGAACACGATCCATCGGTTCCGGCGGGACCTGCTCGTCCTCCGGAACCAGCTCCGGCCCCAGCGGGACGCGTTCGCGCAACTCTCGCGGACGGATCTCGCCGTGTTCCGGAAGGAGACGCGGGACTACCTGAGGGACATCTACGATCACATGATCCAGGCGCTCGACCGAATCGACACGCTCCGCGAGGTCAGCTCGGGCCTGATGGAAGTCTACCTGAGCGTCGTGAACAACAGCCTGAACGAGGTCATGAAGACGCTCACGATCATCGCAACAATCTTCCTGCCGCTGGGTCTGGTCGCCAGCGCGTATGGGATGAACGTCGCGTTTCCGGGGAAGGAAGGTTGGACGGGACTCGCCGGCGCGCTCGTCCTCATGGGGATCGTCGGGGCGATCATGCTCATGTTCTTCCGCCGGCGGAAGTGGCTCTGAGCCGAGCCTCGCGACACGGAAATAGGGGGCCGCCCATCCCGGACGACGGTCTGCATGCCGTGGAAGTATACGGACGAGTCCTACAAGGAATACACCCGCACGACGTGGAACGAGAGCGCGGACACGTATCCGAAAATCCTGAGATGGCTTGAGCCGTACGGGTTCGATCTCCTCGCCCGCGTCGATCCGAAGATCCGGGAGAAGGCGCTCGACATCGCGACGGGGCCGGGTGAACCGGCGCTGACGGTCGCGCGGATGGTCGGCCCGGAAGGAGAGGTCGCGGGCATCGATCTTTCGGAGAAGATGATCGAGCGCGCGATGCGAGCCGCAAAAGAACGTCGAATCCCGAACGCGACGTTCCAGGTGATGGATGCGGAGGCCATGACCTTTCCGGACGACACATTCGACCTGGCCACGAGCCGGTTCGGCTTCCAGATTTTCACAAAGCCGGAATCCGTCGCGAAGGAAGCCCATCGCGTGCTCAAGCCGAGAGGCCGAATCGGCGCGACCGTGTGGAGCACCGCGGAGAAGGCGCCCGCCCTCCATGCGATCGTGGGCCCCATGCTCGAGTTTGCGGAGCCCGACGAGACGGGATACCTGCCGACGCCGTACGAGTTGGGCGGCCCCGGCGAGATGGTGAAATTGCTGGAAGACGCGGGCTTTCACGAAGGCAAAGAGGAGCGTAGGACCCACCGGTTCGTCTGGAAGGACCAGGACGACTACCTTGATTCGATCCTCGGCGGCACGCCGCTCGGACATTCCCTGAAGGAGGAAGACCCGCCGGTCCAGAAGAAGATCCTCGCGAAGACGCGGGAGAATCTCCGGGAGTGGAAGACGCGGAAGGGGATCGAGATCCCGTGCGAGGCCGTCATCGTCACCGCGACGAAGTAGGCGGCCTCTTTCATCGCGAATCTGCTCGCGCGTGCACCGATCGCCCGGTTTGTCAACGCGGCAAACCGAACTTGACAAAGGATATTCCCTGGGACCGATGGCTGTCCAGACAACGCCCTCCGATTCGCTAGCGGAAGGGATGGGGACCAACGTGGCCACGAAGAGCCGGCGCGCAGCTCCGAGCAAGACGCGTTTCCTCGTTGTCTGGTGGATGTCGAAGAATCCGTACGCCGCGGTCTTCGAGAACCGCGTCGCGGCGGAGGCCGCCGCGAACGTCCGGAACGCGATCCTGGTCGCGTTCAAAGGGGCGAACGCGGAAGTCGAGACGGTCGTCGACTGGTTTCGCCGGGATGAGGAAGGCCGACCGATGCCTGCGGAATGGCGGGAGCTCATGGGACAGGTTCGCCTCCCATGGGGCACCGTTTCCGCCGACCGGGCGCACGAAATTCAGACCGATCTGACGAAACCGTCGGACCCCGTCGAAGCGTGAGACGCGGGACGACGGAACGGGATGGGGTCCATCACGGCGACGGGGGGCGGAGCACCTGCCACGCCTTGCGGGCGGGGCGCAAGTATCGCCGCTCCATGTACACACCGACGACCGCTAGAATAGTGACCCAGGCAAAGAGCGGTCCGAACAAGAGCAAGAGCGCGTAGGCCAAGAACGATTTTCCAAACACGTCGAGGATTATGAGGCCGATGAGCACGAGAAGGTAGATCAAGAAACCGTATAAGGTCGGGCCTAGCAACCAAAAGGTGCGCTTCATCAGGCGATAGATTTCGGCGTGGACCTCAGATAAGTGCGGCCGAAGCTCTTTCTTCGTGACTTTCCGATCACACACCGGACAAGCAACTTCAATGTCGAGTTGCACCGGTTTCTCCTTCTTCCATGCGAAGACACCAAACACTATGAGGATGGCGAACATCGAATACAGGCCCAGCAGTAATCCCAGCCGCCACCACCAGTCGTGGATGATCACCGAGACGACTGCGAACACCAGCGCGAGCATCGCGAGTGGGAAGTAGCGAACGAGATAACGCTGACCGATCTGTCGATAGACCGCCATCAGCTCGGGGTGCGCCGTTCGACGATGGTCTGACTCATCCCAGAATCCCACGGGCTGGCCACAAATCTCGCAACGGAACCGCCAGGTTTTTTTCTGCGGGATGCCGGCCACGACCCAAGATGGAGCACTAGCTTCTTGGGTCTGTCGACACAGGAATAGAAAAAGGAGTGGATTAGACGTTCGCGATCGGGAAGCAGAGGCCCTCTACCTTGCCAAGGCCTCCTTGATTTGATGGCTCTTTAGGAGGTGATCCATCTGCAGGTTCCCCTACAGATACCTTGTTCACGTGCTCCCCATGTCGCCATGGGGCGTGGACTGTATCATCATCCGACGCGCCTTGCGTCGGAGCCCGGCGTGCAGTCTCTGAGGGTTCCGACCTTCCGGCCGGCCTCGCCCGTGAATTGCCTCTCGATGCGCTTATTTATGATGTGGGTCATTGACGGTGGTGGGTTGGAGGAACCGCTGTGGCCCTGATTCGGTACGCGGCGATCAATGTCATTCGGAGTCGCCGGCGGACCATCACTGCGATGATCGGAGTCCTTTTGGCGGTAACGTTCGTCTCGGGCACGTTCATCGCAATCGATTCGTCCACGCGGGCAACGCTCGATGCGTTCCTTGCGAACCTCTCGTCGGACATCAATTTGGAAGCGCGGGCCTCGTCCAACGGTACCCAGCTACGCGCGGCGGTCGAGAATATCACGGGAGTCCTCCGGGTGGCCGTCACACGCTTCACGGGTATCGGCAAGCTCGAATCGGGTACGGCTTCCAGTCCAGTCGTGGCCCAGGTAATCGGAGTGGAGCCCAATCGTCTCCCGTCGGCCCTCGAGGAAATTACGGTTGTCTCCGGTAGTTTCTCCCTTCCGCGAGGCACGGCTGCATTGTCCGAAGACCTTGCGGCGCGACTGAATGTCTCCACCGGCGCGACGGTGAGTCTCCGTCTCTCCTCGTTCGACCCGAGCAATCAGACCGACCCGCGGGTGAATGTGACGGTTGCCGCCGTGTTTGGCGGCGTGCGTCCCGGAGGTGGTACGGTCTTCCCGCCCCTTGCCGTCGTGCATGTGGAGGATGCCGCCGGGTATGAGGAGCAACTCGGCTACCTATATGTGGGAGACGGACTCACGGGCGAGATACGAATCGACCGGGCGCAGGTGCTCGATCCGTACAATGTCGAAGCGTCTCGAGGGAACTTGGCGAGGCTTGAGCGCCAAATCAACACCGTGTTGGGTCTGTTCGGGGGTCACATAAGTTCCGACTACATCCCTGATGCGCTCTCGAGCTTCGAGAGCGCCCTGATCATCCAAAGGATCTTCTATCTCGGACTATCCGCACCGGTCCTGCTGCTTGGCATCTACTTGGGAGCGATAGGCATCGACCTGAGCCACGCGGAGCGTCGCCGGGAACTTGCGGTCCTGAAGACCCGCGGGGCGTCGCGAGACCAGACGCTAGGTCTGCTCGTGCTCGAGGCGGTCTTCGGAGGTGTCGTTGCCGCCCTCATCGGCCTCGTGGCGGGCGTCGGCCTGAGCCGCTTCCTCCTGTCCTTCGTCAGTCTCTTCAGCACGGCCTCTGCCCCGCAATACGAACTCGTTGTCCTCTCACCGGCCACCGTCGCAACCGTTGCGGGCCTCAGCGTCCTCTTCATGGGGGCGACGAGCTACCGGTCCGCGCGGCGGACGGCCGACCTCCCCATCGTGGAAACGCTTCGATACTACGCCCCCGGTGAGACCCACATCCGATACCGATCTTCGTGGGACGTCCTCCTTGTCACGCTGGCGGTCCTGACCTATGGCATGGTGGTGTACAGTCGGGAAAACCCGGGCGATTTTGTCACCTTCCTCGTTGGCTCGCTGTACGTCGTCCTCCTCCCCCTGGCGCCAATCTTCTTCATGGTCGGCTCAGCCCGCCTCCTCACCAGGTCCACGAGCAGGGTCTACGAGGCCGCTTCCCGCGTGAACAAGCCCTTTGCGAAGAACCTGCACCATGTGATCACCCGGAACCTGGAGCGAAATCCCCGGCGGGCTGCAAACGTGGCGGTCATCATCGCCCTTGGCCTCGCGTTCGGCATGTTCACCCTCGTCACCTTCTCCTCTCAGTTTGCGTACCAGGAGGGCCAGCTCCGGGCCGGG
The DNA here is from genome assembly GCA_005878995.1 of Methanobacteriota archaeon. The sequence goes on from VBME01000198.1 coordinate 9,539, forward strand.
ATCGGCGCGGACATTGCCGTTGACGCCCCTCCTTCCGATCCGGGGTTCGCAGCGAGTGTCCGGGCCCTCCCAGAAGTCGACGGCCTCACGGTCGTTCAACGGGTGATCGTTCCGCCGCAGTTCGGCTCTGCGGATCTTTTCGCCTTGGACCCCGGAACATATCTGTCCATAGCGAAGCCAGAACCCTGGTACTTCCGGGACTTCGACCGCGGAGCGGTGCAACAGGTGCTCGCGAGTCCCGGACAGGTCCTCGTTACGGAAGCGTATCTGGCCAGCGCGCACCTGGCGGTCGGCGACGGGTTGAGCTTCACAAGGAAAGTCCGCAACGAAACGGGTCAGCTCCAGACGGTTATCCTCAACTCGGAGATCGGTGGAACGGTTCGTGGGCTCCCCGGAACGTCTGCGGTTGGATCCGGCGTGCCGCTGGCGATCTACGGTAGTTACGACACTCTGAGGCCCCTGATCGACCTGGCCAGGTCCCAGAACATCGACCCACAGCGATACCTCGTCGACCTCCGTGCCGGGGCGGACTGGCGAACGGCCGAGGAAGGAATTCGCAGCCTGGGCGCGAGCGGGATTCGCGTCGCCGCGGAAGAGGTCGAGCAGCTGCGTTCTGTCCCGCTGTTCCGGGCCTTCTTTGGATTCATGGAGCTGGAGATGGCATTCATGGTTGTGGTCCTCACAGCGGGACTCGGGCTCATCCTGTACGCGGCGACCCTCGAGAGAGGGGTCGAGTTGGCGTCCATCCGAGCGCGCGGCGCCAGCGGATGGCAGACCGCTGGCCTGTTAGTCGGTGAGGCGTCGTCGATCATGCTCGTCGGGATAGTGGTTGGCGCTGGAATAGGCGTCCTCACCGCCTACCTTTCCACGACTTTGGGGGTCTCGGGTGCCGGGGAGAGCCTGGTGCCCCTCTTCCTGATCGTCCCGGTGACGTCGCTTCTGCTCCTCGCTGCCGCGCCGATCGCGATGCTCATCGTGTCCTTCCTCGTCTCGCTTCGAGTCGCGCGAATGGACATCGGACGCGTCCTCAAATTACGGGGTGGATAAACGTGCCAAGAATCCTGTCGAAGGATCTGATCAAAGTCTATCGAACGGGGAAATCGGAAGTGATCGCACTGCGGGGTCTCGACATGCACGTCGATGACGGCGAATTCGTCGCGGTCCGAGGGCCTTCGGGGGGCGGCAAGACGACCTTCTTGAATATCCTGGGCGGGATCGACCGCCCGACCGCGGGTCGAATCGAGGTGAACGGATCCAACCTCGTCGACTTCAGCGAAGGAGAACTCGTTAGGTATCGATTGCGACAGACCGGCTTCGTCTTCCAGTTCTTCAACCTCGTCCCGACGCTGACCGCCGAGGAGAACATCGAGCTGCCGATGCGCCTCGCCTCCAAAGACGGCACGGCCCGGAAGGCTCGGACCAAGGAACTCCTTGATCTCGTCGGCCTCGCCCACCGTGCGCGCCATCGGCCGGACGAGCTGAGCGGCGGCGAGCAACAGAGGATCGCCATTGCGGTCGCCCTGTCGAACGATCCGCCTTTGCTCCTCGCGGACGAGCCCACGGGAGAACTCGACACGAAGACCGGCCAGGAGGTCCTCAATCTGTTCCAACGACTGAACCAGGATCTCAAGAAGACCATCGTCGTTGTCACCCACGACGCTCGGGTTGCGGACATCGCCAATCGCGTCCTCGACATCCGGGACGGCAAGATTCTCGGACCCGCGGCTTAGGAGCTCACGCGGCGCCTAGTTCGTTCGGAGACTCGGCCGTATCTCGAGTCCAACGTCATCGCGGTCTACGGCTTCGTTCCAGCCGGTTTCGTTTGCGCGCGACTCTCATCTGCATTATGTCGAGCAATCTAGCCTTCCTGGGATGCCAGGAGCCGACTCGCCTGATGAAGGCAGGAATCGAGGACCGACGCACGAAGAAACGCCAGTAATCCGGATCGGCCCGCCGACTCGGATTATGGATCCTCCCGCAATCGATCCCAACCCAGAGAAGCATCAACCACAAGGCCGTCAGGTCTGCCTTGTTCTTTTGCGCGAAGTAGAGGTACGGCCGTTCGTCGGCGATGGCAGGGACTCCACCTTCAGCGTCGAAGTAGCCTCGGATGCAGTCGATTATCTCTTTGCGGGTCCTGACGACGCACGAGTCGAGGAAGGAGCGAGCGAACTCGACCACGAACAATTCACGGGTCTGGCCTTCTCGATAAGTCCACGCGTTGCCACCAAGGGAAACGATGAGCCGCTGAACGGACAAGATGTACTCCTTGTCGCGTTGGGAGATTCTCAGTGTACGGCGTCGAATAGTGCCGTCGTGCAATGGCGCCGAGAAGGTAGGCTTTGCTCATCTTGAATCGAGGAGAAGTTCGAAAGACTATACCTAGCTCCCAGGGGGTGCCAGAAAGTGAACAGAGCCTGCGCTCATTACGGCTCCAAAAAAAGGAGTGGATTAGACGTTCGCGATCGGGAAGCAGAGGCCCTCTACCTTGCCAAGGCCTCCTTGATTTGATGGCTCTTTAGGAGGTGATCCATCTGCAGGTTCCCCTACAGATACCTTGTTCACGTGCTCCCCATGTCGCCATGGGGCGTGGACTGTATCATCATCCGACGC
>VBME01000024.1 GCA_005878995.1 Methanobacteriota archaeon
CGGCTTCATCCCGCCGCGGCGCAACGGGCCGTCGCGATGGCCGAGGATCACCGACGGCGACAAGGACTCGCACACGCGCAGCACCTCATCGAGGCGGAAGATCATGAGAGCGCCGCGAAGATCTACCAAACGCTCGGGATGTGGAAGGAGGCGGGCGAGGTGCGCCGGTCCGGTCGTCGACAAGTCGTGACTCAGGTCCACGTCAACGTGAACGACCTCGTCGAGCAGGTCCGAAAGGCGGGGATCGCCACGGATTACACGTGTCCCGCGTGTCGAGGAAATATCCCGATTTCGGGGGACACGACTCTCGCGAAGCTGCGGAGTTGCCAATATTGCGGTTCCGCGATCCAGACGACCGACCTCGTCGAATTCCTCACAAGGGTCGTTGGGTATCCGTAATCGATTCGAGCCGATCTCACTCGGAGAGCGCGGCGCGCATGAACCATGTCTCGGCTTTCTCGATCAGCGGTGCCGGATCTGGCGTCAGGGACGCCCGCTCCGGGGAACTGTAGTACGCGGCGTCCCGCGCTTCGAACCCATCCGGCCCGTCGTAGGTGAGGACCCAAACGAACATGTTCTCGCCCTCAACGACCCACGCGCCGTCCACCTGGAATCCGAATTTCCGGCGGAGCGGGAGGACCCCCCGCGTCCAACCGAGCAGCCACTCCCCCATCCGGCCCTCCTGGATCGTGTACATCCGAAGCTGGGATACCGCGGTCATCGTCTCCCGAGGGCGCAACGACCGCTTCGGCAAAATCCCTTTCGTCCGCGGAGTCACGATTTCAAGGACGCGCCGCAATTCATGCAGAACGCATTCATCGGAGGGCTCGCGAAGCCGCACTTCGGGCAGGCGATCGTCGTCCCGGCGACGGGCGGCGCGAATCCCGGATTCGGTGCGACCGGAGGCGGCGGCACGGGCGGGACCCACACCATCGGTGGCGGGACCGAGGCATACAGCTGCATCAGGCCTTTCGACAGCCGATCTTTCGTCTTCGAGTAGATCCAAAGGAACATGATGTATCCAATTAGGGCGAGGCCCGGCGGGAGGAACACGCCGCCGACCATGAGCGAAAAGAGCCGGGCACTCTCGGCGGGGGTGATCGAGGACGGGTTCGTCGCAATGTCAAGCACGCGGACGGTCACGTAGCCGACGAGGACGATTCCAATCGCGCCGAGCGCGGGGATGAGGACGCTCGCGATGTCCGACCACCGGCGGGTCTCCGGCGGCTGGAGCGACCGCACCATGAACCGGTACATCTGGGCCTTCGATCCCACGCCCGCGGTCCAGAAGACGGTCACAAGCAAGGGGACGTATATGATCGTCGGGACGGCTGACCCGCTGAAGAGCACCGAGGTCCCCGCGATGACCAGGTAGACGACCAGGATCGCGGCGAGCGTTGACATCGTGGTTCCAATCCACTTGAAGAGGACCCCTCGACCCGCGTTCTTCTGGTGGTCCGGCCCGTATTCCCGGGCCCCATGGTGCATCCGAATTACGGACATCAGGGCCACGATGAAATTGATCACAAACACGATCACGAGTCCGCACGTAGCCGAGCCGATAACCGCTGCGGCCGCAATCGCGCTGACCGGATCCGTCGTGGTCACTAGGATCGAGGCGATGCCGACCGTCAGCGCGAAGCCGCCAAAGATGATGTCCAGGATCAGGTTCACGTAGTAGGTCTGCACGCCGCTGACTGTGTCCGGCTTCACCACAACGCTCGGCCAATAGGGAACCGGGGGTCCCATGGGAGCCGGGCTCGGAACGACCACGGAGATGGAGCGGTCGGCCCGTCGATAAAGATATCGTTGGGATCAACCGGGGGTCGGCACTAACTGTCTCCGCTCACAGCAACGCGGCCCCGGCGGTCCCTAAGCCAAGACCCAATCCAATAGGACAAGCGCATCTTCGAGAGCGCCGACACTCGTTTGCGTCGGATGGTATGCTACATAGACCGTCTGCGCCTTCGACCGACTCGCCAGGTCCGCTCTCGGGGCATCGCGTTCCTTTTCGATGGTCTGACGTAGCTCACGAATTTCGCGTTCTTGCTTCATGTCTGAACGAAGATTGTCGGGGTGCAATAGGCGTTTTGGACTCAGTATTTGGCGGCTCACGGCAAAGCGGCTCTGACGTTTTGAATCAGTTCAAGGCGAGCCGGAGAGTCAACCCCGCCAATACAGCGGTCAGAGTGATGAGGACGACAGTTAGCCATCTAAGTCGCCTTGTTTCGACAATCAGACCATAGGCGAACCACAAAGACAGCGGGACCTCGGATTGTACGATGTCAATAAACTTCATGCCCGGGCTGGCTCGAATTGCCTCTTTGTAGTGGTCCAGAAATTCTCCGGCTACTTGCTCGACTATGCTTTCGATTTTTCGTCTCGTCTCCCGGTCCAAGAACTTGCCTCCGGAGTCCTCGGTATGCCGTGGGGCGGCATATGAGCAACTGGGTCCCTCGGTGCCGGACATCGCGGACATCCGAGAGCCGGGGGTCTCCCGGCTCCATCGGCGGCAACTGTTTACGGAAGGCATTTTCCGATGCAGAGGGATGGAGGTTTCGGCATGGCCAGAACTCTCGCGCCTCGTCCTCGCTGGTTTGAGCGGTTTCTTAGCCCTACTGGGCTGACGAAGCGACTCGCGGGACTTATCTGAGAAATACAATCCTTTTCGCGTTTTGTCGTCTTCATGCTCAGCATGGTCTATTCAGCGATCGCAGACAATCTTCTCGAACAGATTCTCGGGACTCGGTCCCCGATTCCGGCACAGGTTGTGCTGTTCGTCCCAGCCACCATTGCGGCAATTGTTTTCGTCGCGTGGCGGCAGGCCAAAATCAGGTGATTGCTCGCCGGAACGGCTTTGCGGGGTTAGAGGGGTAAGGGTTTCGGCATGCTCCGCCCACTCGACGACGAAGGAAGACCCCGACCTCTCTTCCTTGCTCTCTTCGCCATGACGGTCGCAGGCTACACAGGCCTTGCGATCCTCGCCACGGTCGCCGGAGCGCCGACAGCACCCCTTTTGTGGCTCGTCTCCGGCGTCTTCCTCTTCATCGCTGCGATGATGGTTTTCGCTTATGTCATGATAAGACGAGAGAGGGCCAAGCCGGCGGACGCCCTGACTCTTGCTGGACCATGGGGGCGCGTTGCGCTCTCGCTGGGTGTGCTTTGGATCGCTCTCTTCATCGGTGGGATCGCTCTTGTTGCGCTTGTCGCAGGAGGATTCTTCCCCACGGTCACGCTTTGGACCATGTTTCTTGCAATCCTGGTGACGCTGTTCTTGACAGGCGTCCTCCTGAAAGTGGCTCTCTACAAGGCCGTGGCAACCTCTCGGCGAAGGTAACTTTGGGATGCCAGAAACGGGTGATTGCGGCACGGCTGAGTCTGTGTTCCTGCCTTGATACGGCGTGAGAGCCCGTCGCACCATGTCGAGAAAGGCCGGGACGACGTCGTAGTCGCCCAGCTCCCGGAGCGGGATGAACCGGGCGTTCTCCGCATCCGTCGCGGGGACCGGTTCGCCGCGGACGTAGTCGCAAAGGAGGTCGATGAGGACGTAATGCCAGTGGACCTGCTCGCCGTCGAAGTCGATGAAGTCGAGGACACTGAACACCCGCTCGGGCCGGACGGTGACGCCCGTTTCTTCAAGCGTCTCTCGAACTGCACCGGCCTCGACGGTCTCGCCGACCTCGAGGACGCCTCCGGGAAGGCTCCACCGACCCTTGTTCGGCTCCGTGCCGCGCTTCACGAGGAGGACTTCCCCGTCCCGAAACACGATGGCCCCGACGGCCGGCACGGGCCGCTTCGGAAATTCGTTCGACGAGGGCACAGTCAAATCACGAAGCGGACCCGGACCATCAACCCTGCGCCCTTGCGGCGGCGAGGAGATCGAAATCGTCGAAGGTCCGCTGGTGCAAGACGTAACTCAAGACGTCGCTGATGCGGACGTACCGCTCCATCGGGATATCCAGGCGAGTCCGAAGGTACGCGAGCGTCTCCGCCATCGTCGCGAACGTTCGAGAGGGCCGGCGCAACGCTTCCCGAACGTGTTCGCGGACGTTCCACACGCCGATCGGCATGATGTAGCCGGGATGCGTCTCCCGAAGAATCACGGTCGCGGCCTGTCGCCGATCCCGGTTGAGCGCCTCCCCGACTGCGAGCCGCGCGGCGTAATAGCAGCCGCCGATGCTCGCATACGTCGTGCGGCCCTCGAATCCCTCGTGGTCACCAAACATGACGACCTCCCGGCCCAGCGGATTCCACAAGGTGTTCGGGTACCACGCCTCGATCAGTTCGTACCGCCACGGGCGCGGGATCATCACGACGAGGAAGCGGTCATCGAAGCCGATTGCCTCGTGCACGCGGATCTCGTTGAGAAGAGGGAACGCCTTCACGCGCTCGCGGAGTTCTTTCCCGATGGTGTCGTCGACGGCGGTGATCGACCATCGCGTCGGCACGAACTTGCGGTTCTTCTCGAGGCCGAACGCCCCGACGCTGAACGCGCGTTGGATTCTCGAGACGGGCGCGCCCCGGCCGTACAGGTCGAGGACCGCCTCCTTTGCGTACAAGTCCGTGTCGGCAGAGGCGCGCTCCAGATTTGGATCGACCTTCACCGTGCCGATCTCCAGGCGATGAAGCGGAGCGGACGGCCCGAACGGCTGGACGTTGTCGTCGAGGACGACGCGACCGCGCGGCTTGTGCGCGAACCCCGCCTCGACGTCCGCAGGGGACGACCCGAGCGCCAACTCCCGCGTGAGGTCGACGATCCGCCCACCCCGGTCCACGTCGTGGACGTGGACGCGGTGCATTCCTCGGACGAGCTGGGAACGGAAGTGCACGATGTCCTCCATGGGCCGCCCGACCCAGGCCTCCGGGGCGTCGAGGATCTGCGTGTCTCCGTGAATCGGCGGCACGAGCGGCCCGACGTACACCTTCGGATAGCCGAATCGGCCGACGAAGACCCCCGGAGGGGACGATCCGTCCAGGTCCATCCGATCAATCATCGGTGCGGTCTTCATCATGGAGTCCCACCGGACGAGAATGGGACAGCGGGTCTTCCCGCAGAGCAGCTTCGCGCCCCGACACTGGATGCATAGGCCGCTCGCAATCGCGGCCTTCGTGTCCGCATCGAAGAGCGCCCCGAACTGGGAGGGCGCAGCCTGTACCGGGAGGGAGAGCATCGCCGGACGTCCGACTTGGAGCCGGCTTTAAGAACCTGACGACCGGGTCCGCGAATCGAGACGAGGGAAGGATTATCCGTGTCGCCGGAGGTTCAGGGGCCGTGAAGGAGGATTCGCCTCTCGCCCTGACAACGGAGGATCGCATCCTCCTGTACTTCTCCGATTTCCGGAACATGGAGGAGCGGTACGTCTTGCCGCAGGCTCTCACCCAGAAGGCGATCGCGTTCGCGGCGGGAATTCAGCGAAAGCACCTCTCCCGGTATCTGGACCAGATGGTCCACGACGGGTTCCTCGTCGAGACGAAGGCGCACATCGAGGGCGAAAAGCAGCGTATGCTCGCGTACTACCTTGCGCCTCGCGGGTGGGAGCGGGCGGTCGCGATCAAGGCCCGCCTCTCGACGATCAAGGTTCCTGTCAAGGTCGCGGGTGCAACGAAGGAGATGACGCTCGAGGAGATCGATCGCGCGACGTCCGTCCATCTGACTCTCTCCGACATCGTGCGGGAGGCGATGAACGTCGACCAACTCGATCTCGAATACCTCGAGGGAATCGACGAGCGGCGCAAGCGGGCGATGGACGAGCGCGTCAAGCGGCTCGAAGATTACACACGCGCCGTCATGACGGCCTGGAAGGACGGGCGGGTGACGGCGACGGAACACCTCCTGGTCGAGCAACTGCGGGAGAACCTGGGGATTTCGAAAGAGGAGCAGGAGCGAATCGAGAACGAAGTCCTTGAGGAGGTCTTGGAAAACCGGGCGGGCATCTACCGTGCGGTCGCCGCGGAAGCGCTCGACGACGGTCCGATCAAGGAGGGCGAGCGGGAACTTCTCGAGGCGCTGCGAAAGAAGCTGGGTCTCTCGTCCCATGACTGCCGCGAGATTGAGACCGGACTCGGGAAGGCGGCGGCCTAGCGAGCGACGAAGAGCCGATATTTCTGGGTCGGATCGGAAATCTCCATTTCGATGCGCTTCGCGACAAGCTTCTCCGGGTGGTGCACGCTCGGGACGCGCTGGTCCAGATCCTGGAACGTCTTGAACGGTCCCTTCTTGCGTTCCTCGAGGATCGCCCACATCGTCTTCTTGCCGAGGCCGGGCAGCAGCTCGAGCATGTGGAACCGCGTCGTGATGGCCTGGGCGCGGTTGAAGAAATCGACGAACTTGTCTTCCTTCTCCTTGACCGTCTCCTGGACAACGAACGGGAGCTCCTTCTGCGCCGCGGTCGTGAGCTCCTCGTACCCCACGCGCCGCTTCACGTGGAGGACCTCGGCGCGCATCTCGATCTCTTTCCCAATGTACACGCGTTGTCCGATCGAGAGGTCCACGCCTTCCTTCGGCACGAGCTCGAACAACTTGAACTCGTCCACCCCGAGCGCGTACGCGAGGGGCTCCCGATGGAACTTCGACTGGTCCGGATGACCTTGCGGTAGGAAATCGAGGATGCGGGCGTAATCTTCCATGCGCGTCGCCTCGTCAGCGGTACTTCCCCACGATCTCGAGGACTTTCTCCGCATCCTCTTTTGAGAGGCTGAAGCGCTCCTTCGCGAAAATCGCGCGCACGTCGTCCAAGTAGGTCGGCATGAGGTCGACGATCTTCACCGCGTTGAAGGGAGACATCATGGGGATCTCCATGAGCTCCTTCACGATGATCGGGACTTTGTCGGGGGGGACGCGGGCGAAGAGCGACGCCTCCGAGAGGGAGTATTGCTGCTCCGAGTTCAGCTCGCCGCGGGCGGCCTTCTCCTTCTCAAGGATGACTTTCAGCTCGGCAAGGGACACGTTCGACTCCTCCATCGTCCCCCTCCTAGGCGCGCCTCAGGTGTTCCGGGCGTACGATGGCCTGCTTGATCCGCCCGCCGAAGCGGACGTCGATCACGAAGGCGGCACCGCGTCGCTCCACGACCGTACCCGTCATGCCGTGGAACCGGTGGTGGGGCCACCCTTTCTGGACGCTCGAGTCGATGACGATCGTCACGCGCTCGCCGACCTCGAACGATTGGAACGATCGGGTGATCGGAGAGAGCCCGCGGTCGCGGGGGCTGCGGCGGAACTTCTGCCGCGTCTTCTCCATGATCCCCTTCGAGGCCTTGACCATCTCCTCACCCGCCGTCGTGGATGTCCAGCACGTCGAGCTCGAGGACCTCGCACGCCACGCCGAGCCGTTCCGAGAGGGACGGCCGCGTCCGGCCTCCGTCCCCGTGGACCCATTCTTTGATGTAGGTCCCTGCCTCCGCCGTCACGCGAATCTCCGCTCGGTCGCCTTCGACACCGACGACCTCCGCCGCCAGCAGCCGTCGAGCCCGTGTGGTATCCGCGCGCCGGTGAACGACCCGCCCAGGCGTGCGCTGGGCGATCGGCTCGGGGACCAAAACCAGGAGGGCTCCTTTAAGCTTTGCTTCCGCCACGATGGGGGTGGTCCGCACCACGACCCGATAGGACTTCGCGGCGCGGTCCTCCTTCAACGCGACGACCGCTCCGCCGTCGCTTGGCACGAGCCCGTCGACCTCGACAATCCCCGAGGCATTGATCCGCTCGACGGCTGCAACCGTGTCGAAGCGGCGCCGCCGGGGCTCTTTGACCTCGAGGATGAACGGCCGTCCGCGTCCGAGCATCCGCGCGTCGACGTCTTCGCGGCCCATCCCGTGCAGCGCGTGGCCGGTCCCTCCCGTTTCACGCATGACCTCCGCGGCGATGACCTCCTCCACGCTCGTCGGGTACATCTTCCCCGTGCCGCCGCACCGGGCGCACCCCTTTCCCATGCAACGCCGGCACGGCCAGCGGGTCTGAGGCACGCCGCGGGCGAGCTTGCGGTAGCGGCCGCGGAGGTAGAGCGGATTCACCTGGAGGTCCACATGATCGAAGACGGTATCGAGGACGCCGACGATGTCCGGGCGAGCGACGTCCGGTTCCTTCCGAATCCGTTCGGAGACCCGCTTTCCGACTTCTCGGTTCACCTCGGCTTTCAGCGGTTCCGGGCCCGTGAGCCCGAGTTGCGTCCAGAGGGATTCCTCCCTCGCGGCGATCTCGGGATCGACTTTCGATCCGATCCGAAACGTGTCGAACTCCCACGGCCTGAGCTTGCGCGCGACGAGGTCCGCCAGACCGTCGTACCGGGCCGTGAGTCCATCGCAGATCCAGCATGGACCGATCCGGATCTCCGCGACATCCCGGACCGAGCGGCCCCGTTCCTCGTTCGTGTGTCCATGGCCAACTTTCCCGAACAGTCGGCCCAGGCACGAATCGCACAGCGGCCGCTCGGCGAGCTTCGACCAGTCGACGGCGGTGGCTGCGGCGACGACCTCGTCCACGGCTCCTCAAGGAGCGGCGGGGATAAAGACTCATGCGAGCAGGAAGACGCTAATCAGGAGGTTCACCAGGACGATCCCGGTCATCAGGACGTATGTGCGGTCCCGGTCTTCCGCGAACGAGAGTAGACTCAGCAAGACGCGGACCATCGGCGTCGCGATCAGGACGAGAACCCCGAGGCTGAGAAATCCCGCCGGTGTGAACTCGACGAGCTGCGGAATGAGGGACCGTGTCGGCACGGAGTGGTCGGGGAGCGCGGCACTCTTGGCGCCGACGAGGATGAACCCGAACAGGAGGACGGCAACGGACACGAGGACGCCGCCTCTCAGGACGTGATAAATCAGGCGGTTCGTGTCCTCGACCTCGCCGACGACCGCGCGACGGAGCGCCGCGATGCGGTGTTGGACGAGCCGGATCCCCGCGCGAGCCGCGATCATACGACCCCCGAGAATCCGAGGGCGCGGACCGCCATCGCGATACCCAGCACCGCGAGGAAGATCGCGAAGACGAATCGAACGTTAGCGGCTTTCGCGCGCACGAGAAGTCGCGTGCCCAAGTTCGTCCCTGTGAAGACCCCGATGATGACCATCGCCGCCAGGCTCGGGTCGACGAGACCTTGCGAGTAATAGATGAACGCGCTCGCCGCGGCGGTCACCCCGATCATGAAGTTGCTCGTCGCCACCGCGGCCTTCATCGGCACGCGCATCAGGATGTTCATCGCGGGAACTTTGATGAAGCCGCCTCCGACCCCGAGTAGACCGGAGAACAGGCCTGCCGCGGCGCTCACGCCGAACCCGGCGCCCGGCCGGTCGACGCGGTACCGGTACACCGCTTGGTCTTCCTGGTCGAAATAGACGCTGCTCAGGTTCAGCCGTTTTACGAGGGCCGGCTCCGCCCCTCCGCGGTACGAACGCTCCTTCGCAGTCTCTCGGACCCGGACCATGGTCGCGGCCGCGTAGAGGACGACCGCGCCGAACGCGACGTACAAGAAAACCGCCGGTACGAGGAGGGCCACCAGGGCGCCGGTGATCGCGCCAATCGTCGTCGCCACCTCGAGGAACATCGCCAGGCGCAGGTTCGTGAGATGATCCCGTACGTAGACGGAGGCTGCGCCCGAGGACGTCGCGATGACCCCGATCAGACTCGTCGCGATTGCGCGCTTGATGTCGACCGCGAGGACCAACGTCATGAAGGGGACCAGGAACACGCCGCCGCCAATCCCCAAGTAGGAGCCGCCCAATCCCGCGAAGAACGCCGCGAGAGCCAACAGGAGAAGGACCTCGACCGGCGACATGGGGGGCGGCTAGACACCGTACCGATAAATGTCTTCCGCGACCCCGACCTCACTTCGACAACACGATCTCGATGCTGCTCACGTTCGTGGGGTGACCGTCCTCCGCCGTCAGTTTCTCGGTCGCGATCCGCACGTCGCTCACGGCGGCATCGGGAATGAAACGGCCTCGCACGATCTCGGCGACGTCGACCGCACGGGAAATCGAACGGCCGCGGGCCTTCACGACGACCTCGCGCGAGCCGCCGTTGAAGTGGGTCACGACCGCGAGGACGTAGTTCATCGTCGGCTTCTTCCCGATGTAGACAACGCCGGGATCGACCATGGGAGAACCCGAATCGAGGCGAAACTCCATTCCGGAAGCCCGTATTAATGCCCTATGTACCGAATGGTAAGGGAGTATCCCGTTCGGGAGCGACACGAAAACGTTTTAGGACCGAACCCCCATGAAGCGGGCGGCGTACGATGGCGAAAGATCGCGACTCGGGTTTCCACTCCGCGGCGGGCCTCATCCGCTATTTCGATCAGGAGGACGAGAAAGCCCTCAAGGTGCCCCCGTGGCTCGTCGTCGTCTTGTGCATCGGCCTCGCGGCGATCGTCCTTTACGTCACGTACTCGTGGCCCCTCGCCTGAGCGCCGCGTCAAACTCTTGATAGGGCATGGGCGACTGGGCAAACGCCGACCTTAAGTCACTAGTAATAGGGCGATTGACATGCTCATCCACCCACCGGCTCCCAGCGGGGCAATAACCGTGTCCGGCAGCGAGGTAGACGCGTTGACGGTGGATCGTGAGCTTGCCACCGCGAACGTCGATCGCGCTGCCGTCCTGACCGGTTCAGGTATGGCGATCTTTACCTTTCTGCTATTCTTCCTGTATCCGCGCTTTTCTTCCGGTGAGATCAACCCGATTCTCTTCCAAGTCACGCTGACGGTGATTGTGCTCACCATTTTTTCGTTCAGCTTCTCGGGTCTCTACTACTACCAGATTCGCGTGCTGAAGATGACCAGCGCCCAGGAGCGCGCGAGCATGCGAAACGGAAATCTGCTGTGGGTCTTGGGCACGCTCTTCGCCGGCTCCGAGCCTGCTCTGATCTTGTTCACCGTCGGACTTGCCGCGGTGGCCCTCGTCGCCCTGAGCCTCTGGCTTTTGTACATTTACATCATCGCGAGTCAGTTTAGAGCCGCTTCGAGCCATTGAGCTATCATGACTCAGGACGATCTGCGCAAAGAAATCCGGGAACTTCGGGCCCAGATCGAGGCTCTACGGACGGCCCTGTCCGATGTCACGAGGCCCTACACGGAGCTGATGGCCTACGTCGACCGCCTGCAAGACGTTTCGCGCGGCTACTTCCGAATCCTGGACCTCTTCGCGAAGTATGGCAAGGTGTCGCCGGACTTGGTGATTCCCGGCCTCAAGGACGACATCTCGCGCCACATTGTCGTCTCTCTGTTCGACCAGCCGGACCGCAACATCTCGCAGATCGCGGAGGCCGTCAAGGGGAAGCGCGGGACCGCCTCCCGCCGGATCGTGCGGGCGCGCCTCGAGGACTTGCAGCGGCAGGGGATCGTCGTCGCCACCCCGGGCTCTCGAACCCGGACATTCCGGGTCGCGAACGAAGTGGCCGAGAAGTGGTCACAAGTGCTCGGCGTTCCCAAGTACCGGGACCAGCCTTCTGAGGGTCAGACAAGATAGGTGAACGAAATGAGCAAGGAAGAGCACGGAATGATGAACGCAGACGAAGTGAAGGAGCTCCTCGAGGCCTTTTCGGAAAAAATCCCCACGCTCCTGAACAGCCTCACGGACGCAATCTACGGCAAAGATGCGTCCGCGAAGTTCGGGGCCGCAGTGGCGGACTTCTACAAGACCCTGAAGGAGAGCGGCATGACGGACGAGCAGGCCTTCCGGCTAACGGAGCAGTACATGTCCTCCCTCAACATCGGCGGGATGATCGCGAACGCCGTCGGGAAGGGCCACAAAGGCGAGGACTGATGTCGGACCGCGGGGGCAGACTGCCCGTAGTACTTCTCGAGTTTCTCCCCAGCCTGGCGGCCCGCTTCGGCTGGGATTTCCTGCGCTACCAAGCGCGCCGCAAGCGCGGTGTCCGGGCGTTCCGGAGAGAGCTCCTCCGCAGCGGCATGCCGAAGGATCGCGTGGAGCCGCTCGCGCAGGCCTACCACGAGATCGGGTCAGTCCGACGCCTCCTCCGCACCGGCCTCGGCTCAAGTCTGTCACGAGGCCTCCGGAAGGTCTGAACGCCGACCGTACCGTCGGGTGGCCAAGCACAACACGGACTCAATCGGGATCGTTCTGTTTGTCCGCGACCTTCCGGGCCGAGACATCCTCACCGGTACTGTCCGCAGGAGTGACAGTACCATCGAGAGTATTGCGGATACCACGTCATCGGGTTGCCGCAGACGGGGCAGGCCGCCGGCACCGCGGGAGGCGGGTACGGGGGGTAGCCTCCGTACGCGACCGGATATCCGCCTCCGATCGGATGGTTCTCGCGGACCACGAGATAAATCACGAGCACGATCACAAAGCCGACGACGGTCCCCAAGACGGTCCCGATGACGAGGAGGATCACCCACACCGCCGCGTCCATCCCGCGGCGCTGAGCGTCCCCGTACATCCAGAGGGCCCCCGCGACGAGGATCGCGAAACTGACGAGGCAGATTGCTATGAGGATGAGCAGCAATCCGCCGACCAGAATCTGGAAGGCCGTCTCCACGGTCAGCCGCGGCGATACGTTCCTGAGTCTATTTCAGGATATCGAGGCAGTCCTCGCCTTGTCCGGCACCGGTCACGCCTTCAAAGTCGGGACCTTCCGCGTGGTGCTGTCCGTGTTCGCTCCGCTCACGGGGGTGTTGCTGACGCTCTCCTTGAGGCCGCAGTGCTCGCACTCGATCCAGATTCGCGTCGAAAGGTACTACCAGTTCCACGTCGGCTTGCCGCACCGTGGGCAGTTCTCCGGATGGAGCGGACGCATCGCCGTGCGCAACGTGGAACCGGGTTTGAACGTTTCGGGCTGCGTCTCGAATTCAGAACGGGCGGCTCGCGAGGGTCGCTTTGATTCGAATCTTTTGGCCGCGGCGCTCCGCCTCGATGTCGACGGCGTCGCCGATCGCCCGTTCGCGCAAGGCGTCCACGAGATCCGCGACGCCGGCGAGAGGTCGTCCGCCGAGGGTCGTGATGACGTCGCCCACCTGGAGTCCCGCAATCTCCGCGGGAGACTTCGCCGACACCTCAGCGAGGAAGACGCCTTGACGGCTCGCGATCCCGTAGTACGAAGCAACTCGCCGGTCGACGTCGTAGCCCGCAACGCCGAGCCAAGGCCGCTGCACATGGCCGTGTTCGAGGATTTGCCGCGAGATGCCGAGCGCCGCGTTGATCGGAATCGCGAACCCGATGCCTTCCGCGTACGGGATCGTTGCCGTGTTGATCGCCACGACGCGTCCTTGGAGGTCCACGAGGGGCCCGCCGCTGTTCCC
>VBME01000199.1 GCA_005878995.1 Methanobacteriota archaeon
GGGCGAGATCGGAGTCCACGCCCACTGGCCCGGGAATGAACCGGAGAAGGTGAGGAGGGCGGACTGCGTCACCTCGCCTTCCTTCCCGCGAATTTCGATAAGCCGGTCTGCGCCAATCCCGCCGATCGAGTAGCCACTCCACGTGCTGTTGTCCACATCCAGGAACAGTCGGAGGACATCCTCGCCGGGGGCGGGGGGACTCTTCGTCGGACCGATGTACACGCTGACGGCCCGTCCCGCGTAGGGGACGGGGAAGGTGTTGGGAATCGTCGTGTTCAGCCAGTAGTCCGTTCCGCCGGGGAACCCGTAATCTGTGATCCCGTCGCCGTCGTAGTCCCCGTTCGTCTGCGCGTCCGGGGTTCCGTCGTTGTTGAAGTCCAAGGGCATCGGATCGCTGATATCCGGAACCGTGTCCCGGTCCGTGTCCGCGGGGGGCTGCGAAGCCGGCGGCGTCGGCCGAGGTTGCTCAGGCGCGGACGTCCCCCCCAGAATCCGTCCGGTCACATCGGTGTAGAAATATGTGGATGCCCCTCCGCGCTGGGCGCCGTATCGACTCAGGTCGATGCTCGGATTCGGTCGAGGCGAGACATCGCCCGTGCCGTCCGCGGAGAGTGCCGTCCACTCGTCGAACCCTCCGTCCACGCGGGGCCCCGACGGGACGATGCCGAGGTATCCGACCGTGCGGGTTCCCGGGGTCTCCCCGAGACCGACGACGCCGGCGCCGATCCCGAAGGGATGGAGAGGCGGGAGTCGGAGGCCGAACGTCTCCCCAGTAATCGCGGTGAAGTCTCCCACGACCGTGAGCACTTTCGTTTCCCCGACCCCGATTTGAATCGCTGGGAAGGAGAACGTGACGTCCCGCGCCGTGGGCCCCTGCAGAGCGAGGGCAGTTCCACCATCCATCAGTCGAAGGGCGAGCGCGTCGGTCGGCGCTGCGGTGCCGACGATTTGGACATGAATCGACCCCAGGGAAACCGGCTGACCGTGTGCGGTGAGAGTGAGCTGGAGCAATGGGAGCCCACTCCCCGCGAGGATGTCCGACACGAGGGAATCTTCCGTGACGAAGAGGGTACCTGCGGTTGGGCTGACGGGGAAATCGCCCGCGTCTGTCTGCCGGTCCCACGAGGTCGTGTGGACCGTCGCGATGACCGGCCCGGAAGTGTACGCGAGCCACTCCGCCTCGGCCTCGATCCGGGGGCCGCCCGCCGCTGCGGCCGTGGAAGTTCCCTTGATCCACCCGTTCCAATCCCGTGAATCGCGGTTGGAATCGAACTCCCAAAGGGTGGCCGAGAGGACGGCCCCGCCGTATCCGGAGACGTCGAGCATCCGGTCCGCCCCGAGGCCATCGACGTGATACCCGGTCGTGGCCGATCCGTCGATGTCCACGAAAATCCGCATGCTGTCCATCGTCCCGGGGGAAGGACCCCCGCCTTGGAGAGCCGTCCCCGCGACTTCGACGTAGAACGCGAACGGGCCGAAGTTGTCCACGACGCCAAACCGGACGACGTCGATGTTCGGGTTCAAGCCGCTCCCGCGCGCCATCGCTTCCGTGGCCACGGACGCCCAATCGTTGAATTGGCCGTCGATCCGGATCGGGTAGGCAGGCCCGTGCTCGGGCACGGAGAAGAGTGGCCATAGAAGGAGGCCGGCCACCACGAGGGGAATCACATAAAGCTTCCAGCCGGCGGCATGCAGGATCCCGCGAGAACCGAGGTGGCGGAACCCGGGGGTTCGGACGCCGCGGAGCCCATTCGTCAAGCCGTTCGTACGGCCCAAACCGTTCGTGACTCCGTTCGTGCGCCCCAGCCCATTCGTCAGCCCGTTCGTTCGGCCGAGGCCGTTCGTGAGTCCGTTTGTCCGGCCCAGCTCGTTCGTCAGCCCATTCGTCCGGCCGAGGCCATTCGTGAGGCCGTTCGTTCGACCAAGCCCGTTTGTCAGGCCGTTCGTTCGACCGCGGCGCGCGTTCGCCCGACCCCTTAGGCCGTTCGTCGCTCCCTGGCGACGACGGACGATGCGCCCGAGGAGGAGCCCGTTTGTGAAGCTTTGTTTCGACCGCGGCCCCGGGGCGGGTTTTGGAGTTGGTTCCGTGGAAGGCTTCGGTTCGGCCTTCGCGGGCGCCACGTCCGCGCGAACCTTGCCTCTTGCCTTGACCCCAAATTCCTCCTCGACCATCTCCTGAACCGCGACATGGCTCAAATCCTCGAGCTCGTCCTCCAAGGTCCTCGTCGGAGCGAACTTCACGCCGCAACTCGCACACATCGTCGAATCAATCGCGACGGGCGTCTCGCACATCGGGCACGGCACCGTCGCCGTGATGGTCTTCGCTGCTTCGGGTTCGATCACCTCGGCCCGTAGCCGACTCTGACGCGCCATATCGGCTTGGCCGAGCCTCGCGTGAAGTTTCGTCTTGAGGACCCACAATCCCGGGTATCTCGGATCCAGATCCGCGAGTCGCTCCAGGGTCTGGACCCCTCCTTTCGCATCGTCGAGCGTCGCTTGCGCGGCCGCCATCGCGAAGAGGGCGTCCGCGTCCCCCGGATTGAGCTTGAGCCGCTCGGTCGCGATCTGGAGGATCAGCCGGAGACGTTGCGCTCGTTCTTCCTGGGATTCGAGAACACCCCCACGGGCCGCGGGGGCCGACGCAACGGGCTTTGGAGTGTCGTGGACGACCCGCATGCCCGCCTCGGACATCTCGAGCACACGGAACGTCGGGTCGGGCGCGGTGTCTTTGAGATGGAGGACCCCAATCTTCCGCACGATACGGTCTCCGGTTCGGCTCCGTTCGATCTCGATTACGCCGTCGAATGGCTGGTGGAGCGTCGTGAGCTCCGACGCGGAGTGCATTTCCTTTTCGATGAGGACGAGACTCGTGAACCGATGTCGGTCGAGTTTTCGTTTTGTGGTCTGCGCGAACGCGTAGACCTGCGTGACCTCGTACACGTTCGTTGCGGGCGACAACAGCTCGATCACAGCCCGCCCAGGCTGCTCTCCCGTGAGTCCGGCGATCGCACGGCTCAGGGCCACACCGAGGTTCGTGAGGTCGATGGAAGAACGGACGACGGGCCCGCGTTCCTCGGTGTCTTGGACGGGCTCCTCACTCCATGAGTACCAGTCGACCACCCGCAACCGGTTCTCTTTCACCGCGGCATCGACGTCCACGCCCAAGGCCCGAAGTTGCGCGAGAGCGGCGTCGGCGGACTGCGACGAGATCGCGACCAGACCGCTGCCGCCTGCCTTCAGGCCGTCCGCGAGGAAGGTCAAGGCGAAGAGGAGCTTCTCCTGGCCCGGCGGTCCTTGGAGGACCACGCTCGAGCCCATCGGTAGCCCGCCTTGGACCATCGCGTCGAATCCTTCGATGCCCGTCCGGACCCGCTCCATGGGCTCACACCCCCGGTCGGCGGTTCAGGGCGACGCCGAACAACGAGATGCGGAGGCACACCCATCGCGGAGCGGCGGATCGACTTTGGAGTGAGAGAGACGGGCCGTGCTCACGGCCGGCCGCTGCTTTGCAGAACTCGAAACTCGAGACGCTGCGCTCGCCGGACTGCGGTGGTTTCGCCTGTCTGAAGGTTCGTGGGTCCATGAGGGCGGGCCTCGGCGAGTCTCGGACTACGTGTCCCCGATACAATCGTTCGGGGGGTTTTCGAGTTCATAAGGCATCTCCCGGAATT
>VBME01000200.1 GCA_005878995.1 Methanobacteriota archaeon
CAAGACCCGGAGGCCGTACCGCGAGGCGAGCTCGAAATCGTCCCGGCTCTCGAGGGCGGATCGGAGGTTTTGCCACCACCACCGTGGGCTGAAGTAGAGCTTCGTGTACGCGAGCTTCCGGAGTCGATTGAGCTCGGCCTTCGACAACCCATCCGTCCCGACGACAGCACTATCCTGATACAAGCCGCGCCAGTTGATGTCCGGCAGGGCACCGCTCGCCTGCAGCGTCTCGTACAGCTCCGTCCCCGGGTACGGGGCGAGCACATTGAACTGAGCCCCGTTGGGGAGCGTCCGGAGGGCAAACCGGATCGTGTCCATCGCGGTCTCTCCCGTCTCTCCAGGCAACCCGAGGATGAACGCGCAGTACGTCTTGATGTGCGCCTCCTTGGCCCATCGGATCGCTTGTTCCGCCTGGGCAACCGTCGCCTGTTTGCTCACGCTGTTCAGGATCTGCTGGTTCCCCGATTCGACCCCGAAAGAGATGCCGCTGCATCCGGCCGAACGCATCGTCCTCAGGAGGTCTGGGTCCACGAGGTGGACGCGGGTGTTGCAATACCATCGGATGTCGATCCGCTCGCGGCGGATCCCTTCGCAGAGCTCCCGGACCCGCTTCTTGTTCATCGTGAAGGTCTCGTCGAAGAACGAGACGGTCCGGATCCGGTAGTGGTCCCGAAGGTGGCCGAGTTCCTCCAGCACACTGTTCGCGGAACGGTACTTCCACGCCGTCTTGGCGACCGTGCAAAAGGAGCACGCGAACGGACATCCTTTGCTCGCGTACAGGATCGTGAACGGCCGACATGCGGGCGCCGAGATGAAGTACGGATCGAGGGAGTCTAGGAGCTGGTACGCGGGGAGGGGGATCGCGTCGTAATCCGCGATGGGCCGGGCGTTCTCGGTGACCGCAACGTGGCTGTTCTCCCGGTACGCGATGCCAGGCACGAGGTCGAGCCGGCCGCCATCCTCGAGCGCGTTGATGAGAGGCGGCCCGACGCTCTCGTATTCGTGACGCAGGTAGATGTCGAGCGGCCGAGCCTCCCGGAGGACCTCGGTCGGCATCGTGCGAAGGGTCCAGCAAATGCCGATCGTGCGGGCTTCCGGGTGGATCCGCTTCGATAGCTCCGCCACGCGCAGGTCGTGGTCAAACGTCGTCGGTGTGAAGCGCAAGATCAACGCATCGTACGGGGCGCTCCGCAGCCACGCCTCCACCTCGGGAAACGTGGCGTTCTCCCCGTTCGCATCGAGCAACCGCACGCGGTGGCCCTCCGCGAGAAGGAGCGACGCGAGCTGGAGCAAGCTGTACGGTTCCAGGACCGAGTAGCGTTCGACCACTTCACAGCGTTCCTCCCGCACGACGGAGGCACCATCGAACCGGGGCGGGTTGACGATCGCGACGTTCACGACGCCTCCCCCCCAACGAGCCGCTCGTAGAACCGGAACGTCTCTCCCGCCATCCGATCGATCGAGGCGTTCGCCTCCGCCCACGCGCGGGCTCGCGCACGGACGGGTTCCCGACGAACCGTGTCGTCCAGGACAGCCCGGATGCACGACACGAGACCATCCGCATCTCCGGCGGGGAAGAGCCAGCCCGTCTCTCCGTCCCGGACGATTTCAGAAACGCCGCCCACGTCCGCCGCGATCAGAGGCGTGCCACACGCCATCGCCTCCAGCGCGACCATCGGGCAACTCTCCGTGAAGCTCGGCAGTACGACCGCATCGACCTGACGGTAGAGCGTTGGCATCGCCTCGTAGGGGACCCTGCCCAAGAATTCGCACCGCTCGCTCGTGAGCCCAAGGTCGTACGCGAGGGCCTTCCAAGGTCCTTGGTCGCCCGGTCCGGCGAGCAGCAGCCGAACGGATGGATCGAGGCGGGCCATCGCCCGAAGGAGGGTCTCAATCCCTTTCATCGCCAGGAGCCTGCCAGCGAACAGCAGGGTCGGCCGGTCCGAGCGCGTCGGCCCGACCCCACCGTCCCCCGCGACCGGCGGCGAAAGACGCTCCGTGTCGATCGCGTTCGGGACCACGGTGCTCAGCCGCGGATGGACCCGGTACGATCGCAAGGTACGGTCCCGGAGCCAGCGGGAGACGAAGATCATCGCCGGCGTCCCCCGAAGGTAGTGTCGCTCCACGGTTTCCAAGAGCAAGCGCCATCGGGCGATCCGACCTTCCAGGCTGTCCCGGGGGGCCGCAGGGCTCGCCCGGGCTGTGCCTCCCACCTGCGTCTCGAGCGTTGTGTGGACCGTCACCACGGTCGCCGCTGACCGACGTCGAAGCCGGACGAGCAAGTCCGACATGTAGGCATGATTCGCGTGGACGATGTCGAATCCGTACCGTCGAGCGAGGCGAGGGAGGCGCCGGAAGACCGCCGCCTGAAAACGAAACGGTGACACCTCGTGCCGCGAGTTCCCGCCCGGGAAGGCCGGATGGACTTGGACCCCCTCCAAGTCTTCGTCGACCCGGGGGGGCGCGGCGGCACCTGTCAAGACGTGCACCTCGGCGCGATCTTGCAGGCCACGGGCCAAGTTGTACGCGTACGTTCCGACTCCCCCCCACGCCGGCAGAAACTCCGGGGTGAGGATACACACCTTCACGCTGTTTCCCCTCGGAAATCGAATCCCGACTGCGAGGCGCGGGGAACGACATCGCCGCCACGGTTCAGTCGTCGGGTGAGCAGGCGCCACGCGATGAGAAGACCGGTTCGGAGGGGGACCAGCTTCGGATCCCCGATCCGACGCGAGTAGTCCACGGGCAACTCCCGCATCCGAGCGCCCACCTCGCACGCGGACGCGAACAGGTCGGCTTCGAGATCGAAACTCTCTGCCGCGAGGCCGAATTCGCGGACGCAGTCTTCCCGGAAGGCCCACATCCCCGTGCAGACGTCGCTGACGGGGACGCGGTAGAGGATCCGGGCTAGGCCGTTGAGGAACTCGTTGCCGAGGCGGTTCAGTGAAGTCATCGCGCCGTCCTCGACGTGCCCGCGGAACCGGGAGCCTACGACCACATCGGAACCCGACTCCAGCGCATCCACGAAGCTGGGGATGTCCTCGGGGGGATAGCTTCCGTCGGCGTCGAGCATCACGAAGAGGCGAGATCCCGCGGCGGCCCCGCTGCTCCGGTCATTCAGCAGGTGATTGAGGGCTTGCCGCACGCCGTTCCCCTTGCCTTCGCCGCTTTGCACGTATGTGCTCGCGCCCCGGTCGCGCGCGACTTGGAGCGTCGCATCGGTGGACTTTCCGTCCACGACCCAAACGCGGACGTCGTATCCGGACCGCCGCAGCCGTTCCGTCGGGATGCGGCTAATGACGGAGCCTACCGCCATCTCCTCGTTGAGGGCCGGGAGGAGAACGATGATGCTTCGCGCGCAATCGACGTGCCCGATTGGCCGCGATGGTTCGGCTTCGCCCGCCGGGGCGTGGGAACCCCCGAAGATCCCATCGCCGTCCGGAGTTGCGCGAACGGTCGAGTCCGCTCCCGGCCCGGTCATCGGAATTTTGGCCTCGTGGAGCGCCCGGCCGGGTCGCGGGGGGTTGGACCGCTGAATCGGCTCGAACTCTGACGCCCACTCGGCATCGGACAATGCCATCTCCTGTCTCCGCAGCCGACTTGGCACTGGGGGTCAAGAGGGGTACGTTTCAGGAGGACGCACGCGAGGTGGTGTGTGTCTCGTTCCGTCACACCCATTGCAAAGGAACATCTAAGAACACAAAGGACAATGTCTTAGAACGCGTGCAGCAAGGGCGTATGTCGGGCAAAGGTAGCGTGACGAGGTCCGTCCGGATCGAGAAGGATGCGGACGAGCGACTCCGGAACCTCGCATCCCAGGGAGACACGAGCGTAAACACGCTGGTGAATCGGGCCCTCCGGAAGTTCGTCGAATGGGATGCTTACGGTGAAAAGTTCGGTTTCATCACCCTTCCTTCGGTGATCCTGGTCAAGCTCATGGAGTGTCTGACCGACGAGGAGGCCAAGCAACTCGGCGCATGGGCCGGGAAGAACCTCGTGAAGGAGTACATTACGTTTTGGTTCAAGGAGCTCACGGTGGAGACCCTACTCGAGGGGTTCCCCAAGTTGTTCGCCAAGTACGGTCGCGCGTTCGCGTATGAGGAACTCGTGGAGGACGACCGTCGCGTCATCATCCTCAAGCACAGCGGCGGCTCGCGATGGTCGACGTTCTACGAAGAGGCGTTGCGCACCGCGTTCCGCGATCACCTTCAACGGGAAATCCGGATCGACAAATCGGAGAACCAAGTGGTCGTTCGGTTACGGCTGTACGGAGAAAGGATTAAGTAGTTCGCCATTAACAGTCCACTGGTTCCCCGTCGGCCAGGTTGTCGCGTTGTCGCCGAGCAGCAGTGTTACCCGGACGATTCGTATCGAGCGCGACGTCGACGAGTTCCTCCGGAAGTTCGGGGACCGGGAGGGAGTCAGCGTGAACCTCCTCGTAAACAAAGCGATCCGGAGGCTCGTAGAGTGGGATATCTACGCGGAGAAGTTCGGCCTCGTAGCCCTCCCGACTTCCTTGATCGAACGGCTGATGGACTACCTCACCGACCAGGAGGCCACAGAACTCGGACGATGGGTTGGAGAGAACCTGATCCCGGAATTCATCACCTTCTGGTTCAAGGAGGTCAGCCTGCAGGCCATGGTCGTTGGGTTCCCGCGTCTCCAATCGCGATACGGCCGTGCATTCGAATATGAAGAGCACGTGGAAGGGGGAAAGTGGACAATCATTTTCAAACACGGAGCCGGGTCCAAATGGTCGCTGTACTACGAAGCGCTCCTCAAGACGGCGTTCCGCGACCTGCTGAAGACGGACCTCGTGATTGACAAGACGGACGACCAGGTTGTAGCCCGTTTTGCGCTCAAGTGACGCCTACTTTTTGCGGGGGCGGGGCGACGGACTTCGCTCTCGGCCCGCCGCCGACACCGCCTTCCGCTCGATTGCCTCCGCGAGCCAGCCCATCGTCTGACGGAGGCCGTAGCACATCCGAGCGATCTCTCCATCCCCCGTGTCGGCTTTTGGGTTCTTCGCGAGGATCATCGCTTTCACGACGGCGGAGTTCTGCTTGCCGAAGAATTCCTCGACCGCCTTCCAGTAGGCGGCCTGATACGACTTGTCGTTTTTCAGCCCCAACGGACCGGCTACGTGCACGAGCGACGCTCCCCCCAACGGGCGGCGCGCTACCGGCGGCCAGGAAAGTGCGGTGATCTCACGGAAATCCCTCGGCTCCCGATGTCAATCGGAATCGGTCCCATCTGGTGATTCGTTCCTCGCATCTTCGTGATCTCGATGTACCGCACGCGGGCGTCTCCCGCCACCGGGACCAAGTGGAAATGCATGACCCCGTCCGCGATGAACTCCTGCATCCCCGGGTTCGGGCTGTCTTCGCCTAAGAAACCCGGAGGAGTCTCGGTGATCATCAGGGTCGTGCATCCGGCACCTCCGATGATCTTCCCAAGTAGCATGTGGGTGAAGACACGGATGTCGCCCTGGCTCCCGAACGCCTGGGACATCGCCGTGAACGAGTCAATCACGAGCCGGACGATATCGGCCTCCTCGATGTTGCGGACGATTTCTTCCCAAATCGCCGGAAGACCTTCCGCGGTCAAGGTCGGCATCTCGAGGAATCGGAACAAGCCTTTCTTCTCGAGGGGAAGGATATCGAAGCCCAGCCGGGCCAAGTTGCGAAGGTACGCCTTTCGGCCTTCCAACATGGAGACATACATCCCGGGCTCCTCGGCATCACGCGCGCCCTGGTAGAGGAACTGAGACGCAAAGATCGTCTTCCCCGTCCCGGGACGGCCCGCGAGTGTGATGAGGCTGCCCGCAGGGAAACCCCCTTCGAGCATCTCGTCGAGCCCCGGAACCCCCGTTCCGACGCGGGCCTCCCCGTCGTTCCTGAGCCGGCCCACGGCCTTGTCCCCCATTCACGCGGCCCCCCGGCGGCTCGGACTCAAGGATGTCAATACGGTTTCGAAGAAGTCCGCTCGGGCCTCATGACGACGAGTGTAGAACGTGAGGGACGGAGGAGGTATCGCCTTCTCCGCGGGGACCTCGGTCGTCAACATGACGTCCTCGAGCGGGATGAGCTCGAATTCCGGATACCCGTGGTCGAAGGTGAACTGGAGGGCGTAGAATCCGGTCCGAGGTTTCACGCCGTACAGAATCAGGGTGCCCCAGCGTTGGCTCAGCACGAGATGGATTTGCGAGATGTTCGCGACTTTCTGTGTGAGCTGCAGATTCGGACGGGCGACGATCGATTGGATGTCCTTGTTCACCGCGGCCCTCGCCGCGACGGTTGCGAGGAAATTCATCACGCCCTGGCCGTAGAAATTCTCGACCGTGTCGAGGGCCATGAGCATCCAGATCGTCTTACCTTCTGCCTTGTACGCACTGTACGTGCTGAGCCACTTGTCGAAGTCTTCTGTGGGGTTCAGGGAGAATTTGATCGCGACGGGATCCTCGACCCGGTCCGTCGTGAAGACGCGCATGTTCGCGTCGTACACGTCCTCGGGCATGAACTGGGTCGCGAAGAGGCGGGCCCGCGTCGGGTCGTAGTCGCTGTACGGGAACGCCATGACAGCGTTGTTCGTCGCGAGAAAATTCAGGAGGGCGGTCAGGGGCACGTAAATTTGGCCCTCGAACGGGACGTCGCCCCGGATCTCGAGCAAGACCGTCGACCCTCGAGGGACGCCGCCGCCGAGGAGGGCGTCGATGTCGCGGCTGCCGGTCGACATGTGGGTCGCGGTGTTCTCCAGCGGCCGGAACATCGAGGTCCGCTCCGGCAGGGTGAACCCAAACGGCTCCAGGTACCGCAGGCGGCCCCCCGCGAGCGTGAACAGGTACCGCTCCTGGCGGATCGGCACCCCCCGCAACTTGCGGATTTCGAGCTCCCGGACCCTCCGATCATCGATTACTCGCTGATGGAGGACCAGGATGGCCTCGGCGAGTTGGTCGAGCGTGCTGGTCGTCTCCGGCTTCTCGCTCACGAGGACCATCCGCGCGCCCGTGTCTTCGAGGACCGCCATCAAGGACTGCTCCACTTTCATCCGAGCCTCCGGTGGGACGTAGTCCGCGATCCCTTCCCAGGAGTCCAGGACGATCAGCGGGTTGTCCATGTTCGAGAGGAGGCGATGCAACCCCGACACGACGTTGTGGCCAACGACGAACTGCGTCGGGTCGAACTCCAGGGTCGAGAAGAAGTGCACGTTCTTCTGCGTGGCGAGTTTCGAAAAGAGCGCGTGTTGGAACACGAGCTTATCGGGATACGTGCGGGTGGAAATGTGGACCGTGTCCCCCGAAGACTGAAGGCGGGCCATCAGTTCGAGCGCTGCGGT
>VBME01000003.1 GCA_005878995.1 Methanobacteriota archaeon
TCAAACGATCGGATTCCCGCCTCGACGTGCGCGAGGGGGCGGCCCAGCTTGTTCGCGAGGAGGGCGCCCGCGACCGTCGTGTTCGTGTCCCCATGCGTGATCACGAGGTCTGCCTCTTTGACGACGGGAGCGACCTGCCGCATCGTCGTCGCGACCTGCACATGCGGCTCCTGTCCCTTGAGTTCGAACTGATGGTCCGGTTCCCGAAGGTCCATGTCTCGGAAGAAGATCCGATCCATCATCAGGTCGTAGTGTTGCCCCGAGTGGACGAGGACGTGCTCGTGGTCCAACCCGTCAAGGGCCTTGACGACCGGCGCCATCTTGATGATTTCAGGGCGGGTGCCGATGATCGTGACGATGCGGGCCATGCGAGTGGACGCACGAGTATCAAGCGGCGATAATAAAGATAGTCCCGCAGAGATGGAAAGGTCGAAACCATCATTATCGCGGCTCCGTTACGAGCCGCGTTGCTCGTCAGTGTTGTCACCACGGTCCGCAATGAGGCGAAGAACATCGCGGCCCTCTTGGACAGTCTCGTGGTCCAAGAACCCGACCTCGAAGTGATCGTCGTCGATTCGCACAGCGAGGACGCGACCCGAGACGTGGTGAAGCAATACGAGAAGCGATACGACTTCGTCCATCTCTATGTGTCCGGAGGGACGCGGGGTGCGGGCCGGAACTTCGGAATCCGCAAGGCGAAGGGCGAGGCCGTCGCGTTCATCGACGGCGACGCGATTGCGAATCCGTTTTGGCTCAAGGAGCTCGTGGAGGGCCTCCATCGACACGACGTCGTCGCGGGTCGCACGATTCAGACTGGCTACCGACCGTTCGAAGAACTCGAACGCGTCGAGCTGATTGTCGAAGGCACCGACGTTACCTATCCATCGTCGAACCTGGCCTACCGCAAACGAGTGCTCGACGAAATCGGCGGCTTCGACGAATGGTTTGTGACCGCGGAGGACATCGACCTGAACATCCGCGCGGTGCGGGCGGGCCATCCGATCGCGTTCCGTGCAGGTGCGATCGTGTACCATCGGACCCGCGATTCCGTGTACGACTTTCTTCGGCAAGCGGTATGGAACGGAGCCGGGCGGAAGCAGCTCACGCTGAAGCACGGCGTCCTCTGGAGCCGGTACCGCCCCGGACGGATGCTGCGGCAAAAGACCACGTTCTGGTCCCTGCTGCGGCTCAGCGCCGCGCTCCTCGGATACGTCGGGTACAAACTGTTCGGGAAGCCTTTGCCCGCGTGAGCGCGAAACACTTATGCGGGCTACCCAGCATGGCGCGCCGGTGCCCGAGGTCTCCGTCATCATCCCGACGATGAATGAAGAGGCCTCGATTGGCGCGGTCCTCGATGAAGTGCTCGCGGCGTTCCGAGGACGGGACATCGAAATCGTGATCGTCGACACGGATTCGCGGGACCGAACGAGGGACATCGCGACGGGGAAGGGAGCCCGGGTCGTCGCGGAGCCGCGCCGGGGTTACGGCCGGGCGTACAAGACGGGGTTCGCGGCTTCGCGGGGGACGTACCTCGCGACGCTGGACGCGGACTCGACGTACCCGGGGAATCGGTTCCCAGATCTTCTCCTCCCGCTAGCCGAGGACCGCGCGGACTTCGTGTCGGGGGATCGCATCAGCGGGCTCGCGGCCGACGCGATGTCGGGGATGCACCGAGTGGGAAACGAAATCCTGAATCTCGCCTTCCGGCGCCTGTACGGCGCCTCGATTCGGGATTCCCAGTCCGGCATGTGGGCGTTCCGACGGTCGATCCTCCCGCGGCTGCGCCTCGTCCACGATGGCATGGCGTTCTCGGAAGAGTTGAAGCTCGAGGTCCTCCGCGCGGGATTCCGGTTCCTGGAGATTCCGATCGACTACCGTCCGCGCGTCGGAACGAAGAAGATTCGGAGCACCCGCGATGCGACGGAGAACCTCATTTGGCTCGCGCGTAAGCGGGTCGACTGGGTCCCGCGAACGGACTGATCACTCCGCGAGGATTTCCGCGAGCTTCTGCCATTCCCGCACGAAACGTCGTGCGTCGAACGCACCGTCCACATAGCGGTTGAGCGCCTTGTGGAATCCGGGGTCCAAGTCCGACGCGAGGAGTTGCCAAGCTTCCCAGTGCTCCATCGACTTCCAGGTCCACGAGCCCTCCAGGTCGATATAATGCGGCCCGTGGTCTTCCCACGTCACCCGGACGGTTCCGAACTCCACCGCGAGCTCATACACGAGGCGCGCGAGGAGGACGGACCCCTCGGGCAACATCGCGAGCTCCTCCCCCTTCCGCAACCGTCGCGGGTACTGGATCCGCAGCGCGGTGAGTCCCTCTGCCGCGGCGAGGGATGCGTTCGTCTTGTCCATCGTCAGGAAGAACACCCCTTTCCGGAAGTCGATCCCCCGGAGGAATGCCTTGAACTGATCGCGGATCATCGAATCCGCGTTGACGATCGTGAGCCCATCCGGCGAGAGGTGCAGTTGCTCCGGATTCGTGGGGCCGACGACGAGCACGCTGAGGCCCTGGTACCCTTCCGTGCGCTTGAGGGTCGTGATCTCCTGCAACGCCCGGTAGCCTCGGCGGCCTGCGTGGGAGAGCCGGCCTCCCTTCTTCATGTTCGCGGCGTTCTCGAGTTCCTTCATCACGACGCCCGGGATCACGAGGAGGATCCAGTTGATGCTCTCCTTGTACGGCCGCACGTGGATCCGGTGAAACTCGTCGAGGAGGTGTTCCCCCAGGATCGACGCGTACAGGATGTTCGTGTCGACCCCGAGGATGATGTCCTCGTACTCGGCGAGGCGGCGCGCGATGGCCGTGAGTCCGACCGGTTCAACGAAGCCCGCGCACAGCAACGCGGAATTCAGCCAGTCGAGGTATTCCGGGGAGTCCTCCAACACGTGCAGTCGATATTCCGTCGCCGAGCCGAGGATCTCCAGGAGCGGGAACTCTTCCTTCGAACCCCCCGTCCCGAGGGACGCGACGGTGATCCGGTCGATGTGTCCCTTGATCGCCCCGAGGGCGAGCTGGAGCGCCGGGAATTCCGCGATCTGCCCTTTCTCCAGGAGATCGCGAAAACTCATCCTACGCCTCTCCGAGCATCCGGTCCACCATCCACTTCACGTTGAACCGTTTGATGTCCTCATACGTCTGGCCGAGGTTCACGAAGACGACCGGCTTCCCGATCGTCTTGGCCATCGAGAGCGCCGCGCCCCCCTTCGCGTCCGCGTCGATCTTCGTGAGGACGATCCCGTCCAGCCCGACTGCCTCGTGGAACTGTTTCGCCTGTTCGACGGCATCGTTCCCCGCGAGGGCGTCCCCGATGTACAGGATCAAGTCCGGCTTCGAAACCCGCTTGATCTTCTTCATCTGGTCCATCAGGTTCTGGTTCGTCTGCATCCGCCCCGCGGTGTCGATCAACACGACGTCGCGACCCCGGGCCCGGGCGTGCTCCACCGCGTCGAAGGCGACCGCGGCGGGGTCCGCCCCCGCGTTGTGTTTGACCAACTTGAACCCGACTGCTTCTGCATGCTTCTCGAGTTGCTCGATGGCTCCGGCGCGGAACGTGTCGGCCGCGGCGACGACGCACGTGTACCCCTTCTTCTGGATGTGGTACGCGAGCTTCGCAATCGTCGTCGTCTTGCCCGTGCCGTTCACACCGACGAACATCACGACGAACGGCCGCGGGCTCTTCTCGAGGAGCCCGAAGAAGTCCAACGGGGGCACGGAGAGCGCCTTCGTGATCGCGTCCCGGAGGGCCCCCTCGACGCCTACCTCGAGGCTCACATCCCGGACGATTCGCTTCCCCTTCAGGTCGTCCGCGAGGCGGTCGACGATCTCCTTCGCGACCGGGAACGCGACGTCCGATTCGAGGAGCGCGATCTCCAGGTCGTACAGGATCTCCTCGAGCTTGTCTTCCTTGATCTTGCGGCCCGATTCGCCAATGGCCTCGGAGCTCGCTTCAGCTTT